>JBLMYH010000188.1:0-4022 GCA_050258175.1 Hyphomicrobiaceae bacterium | reverse complement strand
GCGACCTGCTTGATCTTGGAGGTCTTGATGGTGCCGTAGCGTTTGGGATCCTCGCCGCCCTCGCCCGAATTGGAGCGGCCGCCGATGCGGTTCATGCCTTCGGCGAGCGCTTCGTGCGCTTCCGGCGACAGGGCGCCGAGCGACATGCCGGCGGAGTCGAAGCGCTTGAGGATGGCTTCGAGCGGCTCGACTTCCTCAAGCGGGATCGGGGCGATGCCGGTCTTCAGCTTCATCAGGTCGCGCACCATCGCCACCGGGCGGGTGTTGACGAGTTCGGAATACTGCTTGTACTCGGCGTAGTCGCCGGTCTTCACTGCCTTTTGCAGCTGCTGCACCACGTCCGGGCTGTAGGCGTGGAACTCCTCGCCGAACATGAACTTCAACAGGCCGCCGGCCGACAGCGGGCGCAGCGGGTTGAACGCGGTCTTGTGCAGCAGTTTCTGGTCGGATTCGAAGTCGTCGAAGTTGGCGCCGGAAATGCGCGACACCGTGCCCTTCAGGCACAGCTCGACCACATCCTCATGCAGGCCGATGCCCTCGAACAGCTGGGCGCCGCGGTAGCTCGCCACCAGCGAGATGCCCATCTTCGACAGCACCTTGTAGAGACCCTTGTCCATGCCCTTGCGGAAGTTGGACAGCGCCTTGTCCAGGCCGGGCTGGATCTCGCCGGTCTTCACGAATTCGCCGATCACCTGGTAGGCCAGATACGGATAGACGGCGGTTGCGCCGTAGCCGATCAGGCAGGCGTAGTGGTGCGGGTCGCGCACGGTGCCGGTTTCCACCATGATGTTGGCGTTGCAGCGCAGGCCGGCGGCGATCAGGGCGTGGTGCACCGCGCCGGTGGCGAACAACGCGTGGATCGGCAGGCGATCCTTGGCGATGTTGCGGTCGGACAGCACCAGGATGACCTTGCCCGCCCGCACGGCGTCAATGGCGCGTGCGTTGAGGTCGCGAATCGCGGCTTCCAGCGTCGTCGCAGCCGGGTCGTAATGCAGGTCGAGCGTGACTGCGGCAAACGCCGGGTCATTCAGGTTCAGCAACTTGTCGAAGGCCTCCTTCGACAGCAGCGGGGTGTGCACTTCCACCCGGTGCGCGTGGCCCGGGCTTTCCTCGAACAGGTTGCGCTCGGGGCCGAAGGCCGTGTTGAGCGACATCACGATCGCCTCGCGGATCGGATCGATCGGCGGGTTGGTGACCTGGGCGAACTGCTGGCGCAGGTAGTCGAACGGCGAGCGCACCTTCTGCGATAGCACGGCCATCGGCGTGTCGTCGCCCATCGAGCCGATCGCCTCGGCACCGTCTTCGGCCAGCACGCGGATGATCTGGTCGCGCTCCTCGAAGCTGACGTTGAACAGCTTCTGATGCGTCAGCAGGCTGGGCGCGTCCATCACCGCCAGGTCGGCGTCCTGGTTGATCGACAGATCGAGCTTGACCGCGCTGGCCTTGAGCCATTCGCGGTAGGGCTGCACGCCCTTCAGTTCGTTGTCGATGTCTTCGGGCATCAGGAGGCGGCCGGTCTCGAGGTCGGCGGCGACCATCTGGCCGGGCTTGACGCGGCCCTTCTTCTCGACGTTTGCGGGATCGATCTGCCATACGCCGACTTCGGAGGCGATGGTCAGGATGCGGTCCTTGGTCAGCACCCAGCGCGCCGGACGCAGGCCGTTGCGGTCGAGCGTGCAGACGGCGTAGCGGCCGTCGGTCAGCACGACGCCGGCGGGGCCGTCCCACGGCTCCATGTGCATCGAGTTGTATTCGTAAAACGCGCGGATGTCGGCGTCCATCGACTCGACGTTCTGCCAGGCCGGCGGAATCACCAGGCGCAGCGCACGGAACAGGCCCGCGCCGCCCATCACCAGGCCCTCGACCATGTTGTCGAGGCTCATCGAGTCGGAGCCCTTGGTGCCGACGATCGGACGGATGGCGTCCATGTCCGGGATCAGCGGCGTTTCGAACTTGTGCTCGCGCGCGCGGCTCCAGTTGCGGTTGCCCTGTACCGTGTTGATCTCGCCGTTGTGCGCCAGATAACGGAACGGCTGCGCCAGGCGCCACTGCGGCCAGGTATTGGTGGAGAAGCGCTGATGGAACACCACCAGGCTGGAGGCGAAGCGCGCGTCGTTCAGATCGGGGTAGAACACCGGCAGGTTGTCCGGCATCACCAGGCCCTTGTAGCTGATCACGCGGCACGACAGCGTCGGCAGGTAAAACACCGGGTCGGCCGGCTCCAGCGCCTTTTCGGCCTGGCGACGCGCGATGTAGAGCTTGCGCTCGAAGTCATCCTCGTTCATCCCGACGGGTGCGTTGACGAACACCATCTCGAAATGCGGCAGCGATTCCAGCGCCGATTCGCCGCACACCGAAGCATCGGTCGGCACCAGGCGGAAGCCGGCGACGACGAGGCCTTGCGCCTCGAGTTGTGCTTTGAGCGTGGATCGCGCGTGCGCCTGGGGCGCCGCGTCGCGCGACAGGAACACCAGGCCGGCTGCATACAGCTCGCCCAGCGAAAAGCCGGCCTCGGCCGCCACCGCGCGCAGGAAGGCGTCGGGTTTCTTGAACAAAAGGCCGCACCCGTCGCCCGACAGACCGTCGGCGGCAATCGCGCCGCGGTGCGTCATGCAGGCCAGCGAGCCGATCGCGTTCTGCACCAGCGTGTGGCTGGGCTGATTGTCGATTTGCGCAATCAGGCCGAAGCCGCAGCTATCCTGTTCGAAATCGGGCGAATACAGCGTCCCGTCCAGCCAGCGTTGTCGTTCCATAATTCCGTGAGCCCAGATAGCAGCGGCCTGCCCATTGGGCAAGCCGCAAAAAATTCAAGCGAAAAGTGCGGCATTTTAATCCCGTCTGCCGAATGGGGCAATGCGCCCCCTGCCAAGGCCCTGTCGCGACAAGGGTTTAGGTCGCGCAGCCGTAGCAATTCGGAGTGTGGCCGCCGCGAAAAATTCCTTGCCTATGCTTATTGCAGGGACGCCAAGGAGAGGGGTATGAAGCTCTTGAGCTGGAACATTCAGTGGGGGCGCGGCATGGATGGCCGGGTCGACCTCCCGCGCATCGTGCGGACGCTGCGCCAGCTGGGCGACTTCGACGTCATTTGCCTGCAGGAGGTCGCGGTGAATTTCCCCGGCCTGCCCGGCAGCCGCGGCGAGGATGCGGTCGCCGAGATTGGCAACTTGCTGCCCGGTTACACCGCGATCTACGGCGCGGCGACCGACGTCCCGGACGGCCGCGGCGGCCGCAGCCAGTTCGGCAATGCCATTTTTTCCCGCCTGCCCGTTGGCCAGGTGTGGCGGCACCTGCTGCCCTGGCCGGCCGAAGCCGACATGCCCAGCATGCAGCGCGTGCTGGTGGAGGCCGTGGTGACGGCCGATGTCGGCCCGCTGCGCGTGCTGACGACCCACCTCGAGTATTACTCGCAACGCCAGCGCGAGGCCCACATCGATGCCATCCGTCGCCTGCACGCCGAAGCTTGCGCCATGTCGGCACGTTTGCCGCTGGCCGAGGAGCAGGGCGGCTCCTTCGAGGTCTTTCCCCGGCCCGCGCACGCGCTGCTGTGCGGCGACATGAATTTCCCGGCCTCTGCGCCAGAGCGCGCGCGGCTTCTCGCGCCGTTCAGCGGCGCAACGCCGCCTTTTCGCGATGCCTGGTCGGTGCTTCACCCTGGCGAAACCCATGCCCCGACGGTCGGGATCCACCCGGTCGATTTCGTCAAGCAGCCCGAATGCTTCGATTTCATCTTCGTCACCGAAGGGCTCGCAGGCCGCCTCAGGGCGCATGGCATCGACGCCGCGACCGAGGCGTCGGACCACCAGCCGGTGTGGGTGGAGCTTGCCTGAGGGGGAAGCGTCAGCTGCGGGTGTCGCGCAACGCATGGGTGGCGCGCAGAGGCGGCCGTCAGCGTCGCAGCGCCTAGGCGTGATCTTCGAGGTCGGCCATCTTGTCGACATCCCGCACGATGCCGGGATCGTCAACCGCGCAGTGCAAGATTGCTTCGGGAAAGGCCGCCATGATCCGGCGAGCCCCTTCGTCGC
>JBLMYH010000187.1:0-5849 GCA_050258175.1 Hyphomicrobiaceae bacterium | reverse complement strand
ATGATCCACCGATAGTCCGTGATGGCGGTGGTCCGGTCCTTGCCGTCCACGACGGAGACCTGGAGGCCGCTTGCAGTCGGGAAGACGAGGGTCACCGTCGCTGTTGCGCTGCTGATCGTGCCCTGGGCATTCTGTGCCTTGTAGGTGAAGGTATAGGTCCCCGGGGTGCTGACGGTCACGTTGAATCCGCCGCTGGGATCCACCGAGAGCGTGCCCGTTCCGGGACCGGATAGCGCCGATACGCTCGCCCCATTCACCGTAAGCGGATAGCCCGCGCCATCCTTGTCCACCGACAGAATGCCGGGAGATTTGATGCTCAGTTCAGTCGCCACGTTCGAGTTGTACGTGATGTTGTTCATCGTGATGCCAGTTGCCGGCTCGACCGACGCGGCGCCCAGTGTCACCGTGGCGCACACGGCGCCCGCCGCTCCTGACGTGGTCCCGTTCGCGCAATAGGTGAACGAATCCGCGGTGGCGGTTCCCGTCGGAACGTAGGTGAAGGTGCCATTGGTGTTGAGGGTCACCGTGCCATTCGCAGGCGGGGTGGCGAGCTGGACACCGTACACACCGACGTCGTTCGCCATCACGCCTTTGGCGGGGTCCGACACGCTCAGCGTCTGGCCCGCGAGCAGCGCGTTATACGTGTCGGGGTTGGCTGTCGCCGTGGTGCTGGGGTCGGGTAGGCCACCGCCGTTGACGGAAATGTAGGCCAGCATTCCGGCGTCCCGCTCGGTGGCGTTTCCGGACAGGCTCAGCTCGCGGTCGAACACGGGAAGCGCCGATGCGCCCGTGGCCGGGACGTTGACCATCACGTCGTAGGTCTTGCCGGCCGCCATGAATACCTGGCTTTGCACCCGGGGCGCGCCGGGGAGCAGATTGCCGTCTTGCGCCACCAGGGAGAGGCCGTTGGCAGGTGGTGTCGCCGTTCCCGTCGTCGAGCCGACGATTGCAGGGACGTGCATGCGCAGCCCCGCATTGACCATACGCACCAGGACGTTTCCTGCGACCGGTGTCGCAGTACTGCCGGGTACCGCCGCGAACAGTGATGCTGCGCCATTGTTCTTGTTGAACGCGACGCCATTGATCATGTAATACAGGGGCGTGTAGTTAACGGCTGGCGGATAGCATTGCTGATAGGTCGGCGACGTGGGGTTGCCGCAGCCCCCGGGCTGGCCGGACCAGACCATCGTCTCGCTGAAGTTCGCCGTGTTGACCGCCGCGCTGACCGCGTTGTTCTGGACCGGGTCGATCTCGCTGAAGAGGAGCGGCACCTCGGCGTTGTACGACACCGCGCAAGTGCCTGCGGTGGCGCTCGGATAGGCACAGCCTGCGGTCGTGCCGCTCGGCGCGGCGGTGACGACCACAATGCCATAAAGCCCCATCGGCCCCTGGATCGACGGATGGGTGCCCGACTCGATCAGGTAGGTGCCGGGCCGTGGCGCGGTCCATGTCAGCGACGTTGTCGCGCCGGCGGCCACCTCGGTGGCGAACGACTGCACCCGCGGCCCCTGGACCGGCGGCGTGCCCTTGACGGTGGTACTCGCGGTCGGCCATGTCAAAACCTGGGCGTTGGAGTGGTCCGGGCTCGGTGTACGGGTCGGTGCGTCACCCAGGCCGCCCCCCAGCTGCCCGACGATGACCAGCGAAGTGGGCACGCTGTTGGGCGCGGGCGCGGTCCCGCCGGATGGCGTCGGCGGCTGAAACGATAGATTGTTCGTGAGGTTGATCTGCAGGTCCTGTCCCGTCGGGACCGTGATCACGACAGGGGACCAGCCGGACGCCGCGGGATTGAGGTTGGCGCACGTTGCGGTCGATCCGCTTACCAGGGCGCCGCAGCTGTATCCCCACATGGGCACCGCCGAGCCGTCCGGGAGGGTGATGCTGGCCGGACCGGCGGTGAGGTTCACCTGTTGCTGGGCCAAGCAGGCCCCAGCGGTCAGGAGAAGACCGGAAGCCACCAGCGCGGCCTTGACCAGCAGCGATTTGAAGATGTCGGATCCCATGGTGCTTCTCCTGTGTTCCTAGTTCGTTTCGTTGATCACGAATGCTTGCGGATCGACGAGCAGCATCATCATCATTCCGCCGGGGAATATGTTGTTGGTCGTGATTTCGCGCTCGTTGTGGGAGTGCCACATGAAAGCGAAACCGGACTCCTCCCTCGGGTTTCCGATGGTCCCGGAGGGGGGCGTGGTCGAGGTCGTGCCAATGGCGCGCGCGGTTGCATCCGGTCCCAGGTAGGGGCTGCCGCCGTACCAGAGGCCATTGGTCAGAATGTTCGGGTCGGGCAGCGTCACGGGACCACCGGAACCCACTTGGCCGAAAGGCTGTTTTTCCAGCGGCTTGAGGTGATCCTGGCACCACTCGTAATAGTTCGGGGCCATCGGATCGGCCGTGTAGTAGCCGTTTGCGTCCGGGATGCAGACGACAGGCTGGCCGTTGTACGCGGCGTAGCGCGGGTCGGACGGATCGAGGTTGTAGACGCTTCCTGGCCCGCTGGCCGTGTGGCCGTAGACGTCCCAGTTCAGGCCCTTGCCGGTCCAGTAGAAGATCCCGTCCATGGCCTCGCCCGGCGTACTGGTCGTCGTGAAGAGCAACGGACCGGCCAGTTTCGTCGGATCCGCCGCACTGAGGAGCAGGTTGCCGTCGCGTGCCAGGATGTGCACGTGGTTCGCGTGTTCATGGAATGGATGCTGCCAGCGTCCGGTGCCCGAGATCCTCAGCAGGGCCCGCTCGCCGGGATGCACGTGAGGATTTCCGTTGTACGGCTGGTGCGGGTACTGGGGCGCGTAATTGGGGTCCATGTCGTCCGGCATCGAGCGTCCGTTCACCATGAAATAGGCAGGATGGTAGGGCTCGGTTGCGACCGTCATGCAACCGGCCGGCAGGCTGCAAGGCAGCCCGGCCTGCGCCTCGGCCTGGTGGTGAATGTTTGGGTCCATTTCGGAAAACTGGAACAAGTACTCGCGGTCGTAGCAGCTCTGCGGGATGTCGTAGGCCGAAGCCGCCAAGCGAAAGTCCGGCTGCCCGTCCGGGAGCGTGAGCGTGGCGGAATCGATGGCGTGGCAATCCGCGGCCACGCCCGAGGGCAAGGTTTCCGTCGGGACGGCGTTCGGTAGAACGATGATGACGCCATACAAACCCATCTCCACCTGGAGGTCGCCCTGGGTGCCGCTGTAGTACGTGCGCGTGCCAGGGGTGGTCGCAGTAAACGTGTACGTGACGGTGCCGCCTACCGGCGCCTCCTGGGCGAGCAAGCCGGGGACGCCGCCGCTCGCCGTGACGGCAAAGCCGGGGAACAAGATCGAGGTGTTGCCCGCGGCTGCAGGGAGATTGTTGGTAAGGTTCACCGTGACCGTATCCCCCTCGTGGACGATGAGCGTTGGCCCCGGGATCTGCATCGTCGGGCAGGTCGCGCCCTGGGCCGAGCCGATGTTTGCCGGCGCGAAACCCGACGGAGCGCCATTGCAGCCGTAGCCCCAGGAGTAGACCGACTGGCCGTCTGGCTGGCTGATATAGGCGGGGGCTGCATTGAGGTTGAAACTCGGCCCGGTAATCCCCGGCGCAGCCGCCTGGGCGTTGCTGGCACACAGCAGGGTCAGCGAAGCCGCGACGACCGCCAGGAGCCCTCCGGTCAGAGTCTTCATGGTGATATGGCTCATGGCTCGTCTCCTAGCTGCAGGCCTTGGTTTGGGGGTCTACCGCGTTGCAGATATGGACCTCCGTCATCAGTCCGCCGAAGTTCTCGGCGTCATTGGAGAGATGGTCGAGATTCGGGCTGTACAGGTAGAAGGTTTGCCCGGCGTGGTATTTGGTCGTGTCGCTGGCGTCGAGAATCAAGTCCAGCGACTCACCGCCCCCTAGGGTGACCGAGTTCGTGTCGTAGGCCATGCTGTTGCCGGCCTGGTCGCGCAGGATCTTGGCGTTGTAACCGATCACGTGCATGGGAATCCCGAGCGATGCCAGTGTTTCCTCTTCGGTCACGTCCAGATCGGAGATACGCAGCAGCGCCTTGCCGCCGGCCGGTATGTTGATCAGGGTCGGGAGGGGCTGCGAGGCATGCATCGTGCCGTCGGTCGACTGGGTGGTCATCGAGCCGTAGGGCGTCCACCCGGCGATGTAGTTGGCGTTGCTGATCGTGTCGGGATAGCTCCGGCCGTTGAGCAGGAAGTACTTGTCCTTCATGTCCGTGAACGGCTCGGGGTTGAAGGTCATGCCTACAAAGTGGAAAGTAGGATCGAAGCCGTGGATCTGGATCGGGTATTCAACGTCATAAGCCGTGGAGCCGTCGCCATCGTTGTAGGTATAAAGGGTTGGATGCCCTGCGAGGTTGTTGGTATGTACGGCGCCATTGTCGGTTGCCGGCAAAGGGGCGGAGCACAGGATGTCGGGGTCCGAATGCGTGCTATCGGTCTGCGGGTAGCAGGCAGTGCGCGGATCGCTCTGCTGTGCGACTAGACCGGCGTACAGGCTCTGCCCAAGCGGTACCCGGTTCTGCCGCGGACGGACGTAGACCTGGCCTACCATGCCCATCTGCAGATGCTCGGGCGGCGTGATGTGGCAGTGCCACATGTACGTACCCGCGTCGGGAGCGAGGTAGTAATAGGTCATGCTGCCGCCGATGTTGATGGCGACTGACGGCTCTGGAACGCCGTCGTAGAAGGCGGAAGCGTTCGGATAGCCGTGAAAGTGAACCGTGTGCTGCTCGAACAGGTCAGGCCGCATGATCATGCCGACGTTGGTCAGCGTGAGGAAGAATTCGTCGTCCTCGTCGATCGCGAAGGTTGGCGAAGGCTCGTTGCCGTTCATGACCCCGACGTCCATGATCGGACGCGGGTCGACATGGCCGTCGAGACAGCCGGTCGCGGTGGTCGTGTCCGGCTGCGCACACGTCGTGGCCTCAGGGTCGGGAACGAGACCCACCGCACCATTGAAGTTCGTGGTCAAAGGATCACCGACGGCGGCGGAATCGCCGATCTGGTTGAAGATCGATGCGGGCTCGGTGCCCGGGAGCCCGTTGCGTAGGTCGGCAATTCCGGAAAGGGGACCAAAGGCAAAGAGATAGATCTGACTGCCGTCACCCATCGTCGCAAAGCCGTCACCGCCGGAAATCTGCTGGCACTTGATGGCGGGGTTGGCCTGGCCGTTGACCAGAGGGTGCAGGCTCGTCGAGTTCGGGCACTGCACGCGAAAGCTCGCAGCGCCTGCGCTGGCGGCCGCAAGCGACAGCAGGACGGCCGGCAGCAAGCCGCCTAGAGGGAAAATGTTGAACTTCATCATGGTGTGCGCTCCTTCCCATGAACAGACGTGCGCTCCTGCAGACCTGCTTTGCAGGCGTGCGCGAAAACAACAGATGGCGCGGTGCCGGACTCGCAGGCATCGCTCCTGTGGAATGCGTGGCGGAGGTGAACGGAAGGGGCGCGGCGCCCACGCTGGCGCGGACCGACGCAGCGGCGTTGCAGCGCCCTGGCGACAACTCGCGGTACTTGGGCTGCAGCGAGCAGGCACAGCGTGAAGGCCAGGAATGCGACAAGGCATGCAAGCGTGCCGTGGCTGATCAAGGTCGCCATTACTGCCTCCGCCGATGTGGGGATTCGACATCCGACGGCGCCTGGCTTCTTCGTGGAGCCGTATGCCGGTGACGTGCGGACGGCCTGTTGAACAGAGGCTGTTCCCTGATCAGCTGAATCAGCATGTCGTCCAGGACATGGGCTGATTCCAGCGTGTCCAGGCGGTCCTTGCTGGCCATCCGGGCACGGTAGGCTTCGAGTTCTCCGGTGATCCGGCAATGGATCGCGTGGTGCTGCTGGAAGCGCGGCCGGGAGGTCTGCTCGAACAAGGCCTCCACGAAG
>JBLMYH010000186.1:0-5887 GCA_050258175.1 Hyphomicrobiaceae bacterium | reverse complement strand
CGAGGATGGCATCCGGGTTGTGCCCGTAGTCGGCGATGAGGGTGGCGCCACGGTAGTCGAACAGATTGAAGCGGCCCGGGGTGCTCGCCGCCGTACTGTCGAAACTGCGCAGGCCGCCGCGGATGATGTTCCAGTCCAGATCCAGCGCCCAGGCCGCGGCGGTGGCCGCCATGGCATTTTCGATCTGGAAGCGAATGGCGCCGCCGTGCGTGAGCGGAATATCATCCGCGGCGGCCTGCGCAGTTTCGGCAGTACGGCGGCGAGCACCCCGGGCCGCTTCAATCTGTTCGACTACCGTGGCGCCACCCTCATCGCCGACTACGGGCACAACCCGGATGCCATCCTCGCCCTGGTCAGGGCGGTGGAGGCGCTGCCGGCGCAGCGCCGAATCGTGGTGATCAGCGGCGCGGGTGACCGGCGGGATGAAGACATTCGCGAACAGACACGGATTCTCGGCGCGGCGTTCGACGAGGCTGTCCTGTACCAGGACCAATGTCAGCGCGGCCGTGCCGAAGGCGAGGTGCTGGCCCTGCTGCGGGAGGGCCTGCGCAATGCCCCACGCACGCGCGACATCGAGGAAGTCACCGGCGAATTTCGCGCCATCGACATTGCCCTGTCACACCTGAAGCCGGGCGACCTTTGTCTGATCCTGATCGACCAGGTCGAGGCGGCGCTCGCCCATATCGCCAAGCGGATCGCCGAGCCCTGAGCGCGCGAAGCCCTGCCGACGAGATTCCGGCAGGGGCAACCGGCGCGTGCCCGGTGGGCGGCTTGAACTATTCCGCGTCGCTTCCATCCAACGAGCTGCCCGTTGGCGCGGGCGACATCGCTTGCTACGAAGGAAAAAAGTCGTTCCTGCGTGAATGATGGCAGCATCATGAGCAATTCCTGGAAAGACAGCATCTACCAGCAACGTGAGGCGCTGGCGGGCATGCTGCGCGCGCCGCTGGCGCACCTGGCCGAACGCTGTGCGCCGGCGTGGGGGGAGTGTGCAGCGCTGGACGCGATCCTCGTCGAGCATTTCGCCACCATCCCGCATTGCTCGGTCCTGTACTGCATGGGAACCGACGGGATCCAGATCTGCAACAACGTGAGCGCGGCGGGAATCGTCCCTGACCACCTCGGGAGCGATCGCTCGCAACGTCCTTACATGAAGGAAGCGGTTCCGGCGTGGGGCTTTCTGCTGTCGGATGCCTACATCGGGCTGAACGAACACCGCCCTTCCCTGACCGCCCTGCAGGTCGTGTCCCGCGATGGCCAGGCGCTCGGCTTTCTGGGCGCCAACTTCGACCTGCGCGACCTTCCGGTGACCTCCGCACTCTATGAAGAGCCCGGCTATTGGCGCCAGGTGAAAGGCGATCCGGCGATCCGTGGCACCGTGTTTCAGCAATGCCGGGTGGAAAGTCCGATGGACCGCAATCTGGAGCAGGCCCTCTCCATCCTTGAGGAGTTCCTGACCCAACGCGGCGTGTTCCAGTGCCAGGTCCATTTCTCGAGCAGCCAGGCGACGATCTGGACCGTGGACGATCCGTTCCGTTATCGCATCCTGGATGCCGAGGCTCTCAGCGATCCGGACATCTGCCTGATCTATCCTTCCCGTCCCTATCCCTCCGATGCCGCGATCGCGCCGGCCGACATCAACCGCATACTGAATACCCTGCAGGCCCTGCGCCTCGCCGATCCGACGATCTATCTGCGCATGGCCTCGATCAACGTGTTCAACGGCATGGTGAGCGTGACGTTTTCATGCGATGGCTCCCACTACATGCCGCATGTCGAGTTTCTGATGAAGGACACCGCGTTCTGGTTCTGACGCCCGGCATGGCAGCCAGCGTTCCGAGCGCAACCGGCGACCACGCGGAACTGCGTCTGTCACGATAATCTTCCTTCAAGCCGGTCCTGGCCCGATGTCCAGCGGATGGGGAGGGCGGTCGTGAGCGACGCGAAATTCGTCTGCGCGACGGGCCGCATGCGGGGACGGGCAGGCCGGTCAGTTCCCATGGCAAGACAGCTGCGGCTATATTGGAGGATTTTGAACGTTCCTTGCGTCGTGGAGGCCAACACAGAACATGCTTGATGTCGCCATTACCTGCCTCGTCATCACCGCGCTGCTGGCATATCTGAACCATCGCTTCATCGGCATGCCCACAACCATCGGCGTCATGGCAGCTTCGCTGGCGTTGTCGCTGACGCTGATCGGCCTGGATGCGCTGGGAGTGGCGCACGGACTGCGTGTGTACGAAGAGTCGCTGTTGCACTCGATCAACTTTTCGGACGTCCTCATGCAGGGCATGCTGTCGCTGCTGCTGTTCGCCGGTGCGCTGCATGTCGACTTGAGCGCACTCCGGGCCTACCGCTGGCAGGTCGGTGCGCTGGCCGTGCTGGGAACCTTGTTGTCGACGCTGGCGGTGGGCGTCGGGATGTGGTTGGTGCTGCCGCTGGCCGGGCTGAATTTGCCGTTGATGTACTGCCTGCTTTTCGGCGCACTGATTTCCCCGACCGACCCGATCGCGGTGATGGGTATCCTCAAATCCGCCGGCGCACCGAAGGAACTGGAACTGGTGATCGCAGGCGAGTCGCTGTTCAACGACGGCGTGGGCGTGGTGATTTTCTCGCTGCTGGTGGGCATGCTGGCGAGCGGCCTGACGCCGACGCCGCGACAGGGCCTCGAATTGTTGCTGCACGAAGCGGGAGGCGGACTGCTGTTCGGCTTCGTGCTCGGCTATGTGGCGTTCCGCCTGCTGAAGAGCGTGGACAACTACCAGGTCGAGGTGCTGTTGACGCTGGCTGCCGTGACGGGTGGCTACGCGCTGGCAAGCAAGTTGCATCTGTCCGGCCCGCTGGCTATGGTGGTTGCCGGGCTGGTGATCGGCAACCATGGTCGTGCGCTGGCGATGTCGGACAAGACCCGCAGCTACCTGGATATGTTCTGGGAGTTGCTGGACGAGATACTGAATGCCACCCTGTTCGTCCTGATGGGAATGGAAGTGCTGCTGGTGACGTTTTCGCTGAATGAATTGGTGGCCGCGGCCGTCGCCGTTGCGGTGACGCTGTCGGCCAGGCTGCTGACGGTCGGGCTGCCGGTGCGCCTGCTGCCGCGCGTTTTCAACCTGCCCGCGGGCTCCTGGAAAGTGTTGACCTGGGGCGGTCTGCGCGGCGGCATCTCCGTGGCGCTCGCGTTGTCGCTGCCCCCTGGGCCGGAGCGCAATACCGTGGTCGCGCTTACCTATGGCGTCGTTGTTTTCTCCATTCTTGCGCAGGGCCTTTCGATCGGATACGTCACCCGCAAGTCGATCGCCAGCCGCTGACGTACCCGCGATTCTGGCAGGAAAAACCGGCCGCAGCCGGGAGCGGCCCGGCGTACTTGCCGTTCGGATTGGTGTGTTGCAGCGAGACAGGCATGGGGCGGGGAGGTTAATATTGGGCCATATGTCTTTGCCCCGTCCCCGATTTCCCTACGTTCAGAAACGCCACCGAGTGGGCCTGCTCTCGTTGCGGCTCTGGTTGCGCCACATGCTGTTCTGGAGCGGCGCGGTGGGCGTGGGACTCGCGGCAACGGCTTTTGCCCTGAGCGGCGACTATGCACACGCGCTGTTCCGGCGGGTGGTGGCGATTTCGCCCTGGCTGCCCCTTCTCATAACGCCTCTGGCGCTTGCCGGCGTGGCCGCGCTGACCCAGCGCTATTTCAAGGGGGCTGAAGGCAGTGGCATCCCGCAGACGATTGCGGCCATCCGCATGGAGGAGGGCAGCGGTCGCGACACGGTGCTGTCCTTGCGCCTGGCGGCCGCCAAGATGCTGCTGACCTGCGTCAGCCTGGCGGGCGGCGCCAGCGTGGGCCGCGAGGGACCCACCGTCCAGGTGGGGGCGGCGCTGCTGTACAACTTGCGCTGGCTGGTGCGCTTCCCGCGACATCTGCTGGAGCGCGGCCTGATCGTTGCCGGGGGCGGCGCCGGCGTGGCGGCGGCCTTCAATACGCCGCTCGCGGGGATCGTGTTTGCCATCGAGGAAATGGCACGCTCGTTCGAGGAGCGTTCCAGCGGCAACCTGGTCACGGCGGTCATCATCGCCGGTCTGGCCGCGGTCTATGTGCAGGGTAACTACACGTATTTCGGTGCGACCAGCGCTACGCTCACCGGCGCGTCCGGCTGGTTTGGCGTATTGCTGTGCGGCTTGGCTGGCGGCTTGCTGGGCGGTGGATTCAGCCGCCTGGTGCTGGCTTTCTCGATGCACGGTCTGCCCGGGCGTGCAGGCGTGCTCGTGCGGACCTACCCGGTGCGGTTTGCGGCCGCGTGCGGCTTGGCGCTGGCGCTGATCGGCCTCGCGTCCGGGAATGCCGTATACGGCAGCGGTTACGTGGAGGCCAAGCATCTGCTCGAGGGGACAGGTCAGGTTTCAGCGGGATACGGCCTGTGGAAAATTCTGGCGACCTTCGTGTCGTTCATCAGTGGCATCCCCGGGGGGCTGTTCGCCCCCAGCCTGTCGGCTGGCGCAGGGATCGGCCAGTTCGTTGCGGGGCTGCTCGGCCAGTCGAATGCGGGGGCGCTGATTGTGATCGGCATGGCGGCCTATTTTGCTGGCGTGGTCCAGGCGCCCATTACCGCGTTCGTCATCGTGATGGAAATGACCGACAACCATGCCATGGTCGTCCCGCTGATGCTGGCCACGCTGCTGGCAACGGCGGTGTCCCAGGTCGTGTGCCCCCGGCCGCTGTATAAGGCGCTGGCGAACAACTATCTGGCGCGCGTGCGGCCCGCGGTGTAGCCCTTCGTGCGGGCAGTCGGGCCAGTCCGCCTGCCGCGCTTGCCCCTATCCCTATCTTGCCTGGAGTGTTCACATGAAAACCCCGACCTTTGTACTGCTGGGCCTCGCGCTGACGATCCTGGGCTGCAGCAAGCTCACGCAGGAGAACTACGACAAGATCGCCGTAGGCATGCAATACGACGAGGTTACCCAGTTGATCGGGGCGCCCGATCATTGCGACGATGTGATGGGGGTGCGCAGCTGCGAGTGGGGCGATGAAAAACGTTCCATCCATGTGAACTTTCTTGGGGGCAAGGTGCTGTTGTTCTCGTCCAGCAACCTGAAATAACCCGCGAGCCTGAGCGCTCGGCCCGTTTCACGCTTCATGTACGCAACGGCGCATGACGAATCGGTCGATTCTTCCGTTTCACGCCTGAATCGAATTTTACCGTTGAAGGTGCGCCAGCACAGGCATTCGGCTCGACCCTGGCTGTTGTCCTGTCCGGCGCCAGGTGCGTCGGCTCGTCTATCTGGTCAGTCTGATCAAGCGCTCGGGGGCTGAGCGGGCGTCATCATCGCGCGCCGTTGCGGGTGATCTGCCCGCAGAACTCGGCAGGGATGCCGCCATGCATGCGCCATGCGGCGCGATCCGGGAACTGGTGGCGACTGACCGACGCCACCGCTTTGCCGTTGCCGGTGACCTTGGCCGTGTGCCGAGCAGCAAACCTCAGGCCACGCTGCCGAAGTGGGGGTCAGTGGCGATATACGGCGCTTTGAGGCCGGCGATGCGGCAACTTTGCGCGATGGGACCGCCCGGGAAAAGGGTGTACAGGTATTTCAGGCCGCCCTCCGGGTGAAAACGCTCGTCCAAGGCGTCATGCAGATCGCGCAGGTTGATGATGGTGTCGTCCTCATGTTGAGCGTAGTAATGTTGCAGGGCGCGAACTACCTTCCAGTGCTCCTCCGTAAGCTGCAGCCCTTCATCGCCCGCAACTTTCATCGCATCATCCCTTGTCCATCCTCGAGGGGCATCGGGAAAATCGGGGTTGGCTTTTGGTTCCTGGATCAGATGGTTGATATCGACTGAATCGTGCAGCATGGTCTTCTCCTTCATGGTCTTGCAGCTTCTTTCCTAAAACTAGGCCAG
>JBLMYH010000185.1:0-6400 GCA_050258175.1 Hyphomicrobiaceae bacterium | reverse complement strand
AAGGAAGACGGCGGAAAGAATCCGTTCGAAGGTAAGGCGCGGGCACCGCTGACCGAAAGCGAAGCGACGCGGATGCGGCGCAAGAAGCGGGTCAGGCGCAAGGTCTACGGCTCAACCTGAGTCGGGCAGCGCGGGGGGCCCCCGCAAGGGGCAGCAACCACGCTCAATCGAGCCAGCGCACCAGATAAAACAGCCTGAAGCCTTCCGACGAGCGCGACGGGCCGCTGGCGATGGCCGCGTGGCGGCTCTTGGCTGGATCGGCGTGCGCCAGCGCTTCTTCTTCGCTGGCATAGACCTCGACCACCCCCTCGGGAAAGCGCTTGCGGGTCTTGCCGGAGGGGGAATAGATCACCACCGCCGAGGTGCCGACGACTTTCGCTTCGACATCGGTGAACAGGCTGCTGGCTTGGGGCATGGCTGTCTCGAATGATGCTCTGCTAAGCGTGAAGCGGCTGACTCAAATGATGCATCGCCGAGCGCGATGCATCAATGCGTTTTCTTCGGAATGCTGCTGACCTTGACGGCGTGGCTGGTGGGCGTTTCGTCGGTGAAGCGCGGACGCTCGTCCAGGGTGCGGCCGGTGATCTGGGCGAGCTCGGTTTCGCGGCTGGAAATCACCATCAGGCAATCCTTGATGCCGAGAATCGTGGCTTCAGTCAGCGGGCTGGGGTTGCCGTCGCGCGGCGCGGTATCGCGCACGATGGAGGTGAGGGTTTTGCGCATCATGCGCATGAGACGCTGCTCGTCGTGCAGGGATTTTTCGTCCATGGGGATACTCCGGAATGCGGCAAGAAAGATTGAGCATTGTCGGCGTCGGCTTCGGCTTCGTCAACGCAAGTCCCTGGCGCGTGAGGGGATAAAAAGCATGACAGGGCGCATAAGAATTATGAACCGACGCGACCCCCCGGCTGTTTTATGCTTGCGGACGGAGGGAAAGCCCTATGCCAGACTCGAATACGCCCGATAACAGCGAAGTCCGCGAAATCCGCATCAACCCCGTCGTCCCGAGCGAATCCGTGCTGGTCGCCACGGCGCGCAGTATGCGCCCGAAAAAAGCCGAGGAACTGGCACCGCGCGATACCCGCAAGCACGTCGAAACGTGCCCGTTCTGCCAGGGCAACGAACACAAGACCCCGCCAGCAATTCTGCGTTGGCCGTTGGAGGGCGACTGGCAGATCCGCATGGTCGAGAATCTCTATCCGGTGCTGGGAGACGACCGCGAACAGGCGGGTTTCAACTTCGGCTTGCAGCAAACCATCGATGGGTATGGACGGCACGAAGTCATCATCGATCACCATGAACATGGTATCGCCCTGCACGAGATGGCCGAATCGCACTTGGCGGCGCTGTTCGGCGTCTATCAGGCGCGTATGCGGCAGTTGTTCGAGTCTGACGAGCGGCTGAAGTATGTGCTGGTGTTCAAGAACTTCGGCCCGGCGGCCGGCGCCTCGATTCCGCATACGCACAGCCAGGTGATCGCGATGCCGGTGGTGCCGGAAAACGTCGATGCCGAGGTGAGGAACAGCGCGGCGCACTATGGCAAGCACCACCACTGCATCTTCTGCGCGCTGATCGACGAGGCGCTGACCTTCGAGGCGACCATCTACGACCGCGCGTCCGGCGCAGTGCGGCGCAAGATCAACGTCGGCCAGTATGTGGTCGAGCGCGGCGAGAGATTCATCGCCATCAAGCCGTTTGCCAGTCGCTACGAATGGGAGGTGCATATCCTGCCGCTGGCCCACCAGTCCGATTTCCTCGATGTGCGCGGCGAAGACCTGGCCGACCTGGCGCGGGTGATGCGGCGCACCATGGCGCGGCTGGATGCCGTCATCGGCGGCGCGCAATACAATTTCTTCCTGCATTCGGTGCCGCACGACAGCCAGCGACAGGCGCACGCGCCGAGCTATCACTGGCATATTGAGATCTGCCCGCGCACCTCCATTCCCACCGGTTTCGAGCTGGGCTCCGGGCTGTTCGTCAATACCATCAATCCGGAACAAGCGGCCGAGCGTCTGCGCGCGGTGGAGTTGTGAAAAATGCCATGAGTTAAAATGCCGGTCTTTTAAGAAGCCGAACGGCATCCATGCTGCCTTCCAACAATAATACCGGTCCACACGCATTGCTTGCCGAGCGCAGCGACACGCATGTCGATCGCCTCAACGCCTTGTGGAAATTGTCCATGCAGCGTGGACTCTCCGACGCCGAACGCATCCGCGCCATGTTGGCGATGGCGGCCGACGTGCTGGACATGGATCTGGTGGTGCTGGGGGAATTTGGCGAGCAGTACACTGCGCGTTATGTGAGCGACCGCCTTGGAATTTTCCCGGAAGGCACGGTGCTGATGGTGGAAGCCGTTTTGTGCCATGCCGTGCACCTCACCCGGGAACCCGCGCATATTGCGGATCTGCGTGAGCATCCGCTGTATGCCGACCATGCTGTGGTGAACCAGTTGGGATTGAGAACCTACTCCGGCCTACCACTGTCGGTCGGCGACAATGATCGCTGGGTGCTGGCGTTTCTGCGTCAGCGTTGTGAATCCCCGCCCGACACGGTCGACATCGCCTACATGGATCTGATCGCCGACTGGCTCGGCAATGCGCTCTATCAGTCCGCGCAGAAAGACCTGCTGCAGCGCATCGCCCTGACCGACCCGCTCACTGGCCTGCACAACCGGCGCGCGGCCGAAGAGCGGCTGCAAAAGGAAGCGGCACGCATCCCGCGTGACGGCCACGGTTTCGCGCTGGCGTTGGTCGACCTCGACCATTTCAAGACGGTGAACGACCGATATGGCCACGCGGTCGGTGATGAGGTGCTGAAGGCCGTGGCGCACCGTTTCGAGGCCGGCTTGCGCGAGGGCGATTGGGTGGCGCGCTGGGGTGGGGAAGAGTTCTTGTTCGTGCTGCACGGCGGCACCACGGAAGAGGCTGCCGGCGTCATCGAACGGCTGGCTGGCCAGGCCCGCGGGGCGCCCATCCAGACCAGCGTCGGCGCCATTTCACTGAGTTTCTCGGCAGGGGTGGCAGCCTTCGGCGCGAACGATAGCGAACTTCTTTCCATGCTGGAAGAAATTGACTTGGCTTTGTATCGGGCCAAGGCGGAGGGGCGCGACCAGATCCGGGTGGCGGCGCGTACCCATATTCCCTGGAACGGTGCGTTGCTGCGGCAGGCCCTGGCGGAAAACAGGATCCGCCAGGCATCGCAGGTCATTGTCGACCTTCAGAGCGGACGGGCGATTGCCGATGAGGCGCTGGCACGCGTGCAGACAGCTGCCGGTGAGATCGTCGAGGCCAAGGATTTCGTCGACATGGCCGAAGGACTTGGGCTGATGGCCGAAATTGATCGGCAGGTGATCCGCAACGTGATGCGGCAGTGTGTGGTGCGCATGAACGAAGGCGGGTCGACCGATTTTGCGCATTTCGTGAACGTGTCCCCGCAGTTTCTGGCGCGCCGCGATCTGGTCGAGGAGATGCTCGAGAATGCGATGGGCTATTGCCAGACCTGCAGCGCGATGCCGGGACCCGTCAAGCCCATCGTGCTGGAACTGACCGAACGTCAGCGTATCGTCAGCCTGGAGAAATTGCGTGCCGATCTGCAGCCCTTCATTGATTTCGGTTTTCGCCTAGCGCTTGACGATTTCGGCAGTGGCTATTCGTCCTATCTCTACCTGGCGCACCTGCCGGTCAGTTTTCTGAAGATCGAGGGCTGGCTGGTGTCGAACCTGCACAAGGACCGCAAGGTGGCGGGCATTGTCGAGAGCCTGGCGAATTTCGCGCGCAGAGAAGGCGTGCTGACCGTGGCCGAGCACGTCGAGGACGCCGAAACCGCGCGGATGCTCGCCGAGATGGGCGTGGACTATGGGCAGGGCTGGCATTTTGGCAGGCCGCAACTGGATGTATGAACTAGAATGGGAGTCCGAATCGTTCAAGAAGGAAGGCTCACCATGCATGGCGGTCCCCACGGCGGGAATCCTTTTTGAATACCGTTGCAGGCGGGCATGCCCCGTGAAGACGCGACGGCTGTCGAACGTGTGGAGAATGGCGGTTGTTTGACCGGCACAAGGGCGGCGAGCGCGTCATTCTGGTAGCGATCGATTTCGGAGCGCCGGACTTCGCCGAGAGCGTGGCCGAACAGCGCCTGCTCGCTGCAGGCGCCGGTCTTGAGATCCTCGGCGAGGTGCAGGGCAAGCGCAGCCGCCCGGATGCCGCACTGTTTGTTGGAAGCGGTAAGGCCGATGAAATCGCCGCGCTGGTTGCGGCCACCGAAGCCGATGTCGTCATTTTCAACCACGAACTGTCGCCCGCGCAGGAACGCAACCTGGAACGTCGCGTGCACTGCCGGGTGATCGATCGCGTCACCCTGATCCTCGATATCTTCGCGCGCCGCGCGCACAGTGCGGAAGGCAAATTGCAGGTCGAACTGGCGCAGCTGCAGCACCTGTCGACCCGGCTGGTGCGCGGCTGGTCCCACCTCGAGCGCCAGCGCGGTGGAGTAGGCATGCGTGGCCCGGGCGAGAAGCAGCTGGAAACCGACCGCCGGCTGATCGGGGTGCGGGTCAAGGCGCTGCGCGACCGGCTCGCGAAGCTGGGCAGGCAGCGCCGCACTCAGCGGCGCTCACGTGCGCGCCAGCATGTCATGTCGGTGGCCCTGGTCGGCTACACCAACGCCGGCAAATCCACGCTGTTCAACGCGCTGACGCGCGCCGGCGCCTACGCGGCCGACCAGCTGTTCGCTACGCTGGATACCACCACGCGCAAGATGTATCTGCCGCGCCTGGCCGAATCGGCCGGTGAGGCGGCAAGCGGAGAAGTGGTGCTCTCGGACACCGTCGGTTTCATCACCCGTTTGCCGCATGACCTGGTGGCCGCTTTTCGGGCCACACTTGAAGCGACGACCGAGGCCGATCTGCTGCTGCATGTGATCGATTCTGCCAGCCCCGGGCGCGAGCGCCAGATCGAGGCGGTCGACAAGGTTCTGGCGGAAATCGGGGCGGATGCCGTGCCGCAGCTACGGATCTACAACAAGCTCGACCTGACAGGGGTTGCGCCGGGAGTGGGGCGCGACGAATATGGTAAACTTCAAAGCGTGTATGTGTCCGCGCAAACCGGCGCGGGGCTTGAGCTCTTGCGTGATGCCCTGTCAGAGATCCTGCTTGCCGAGCGTGCACGGGACGATGCCGGCGCATCACAAGAACACACCTCCCGACCCACAGCTCTCTCTGCATAACTAATTAAACAATATGGCCTGGAACGACCCGCAATGGGGCAATAACGGTAACCGCAACAAAAACAGCGGGCCACCCGACCTGGATGAGCTCTGGCGACGCCTTAACCAGCGCCTCAACAGTATGTTCGGCAACCGCAACACCGAAGGTGGCGGTGGCGGCGGCTTCCCCACGGGTGGCACGGGCGGCGGCAGCCTGTTCGGCCTGCTGGTCGGCGCGCTGTTTCTGGTATGGGTGGCGAGCGGTTTCTATATCGTCGACACCGGGCAACGCGGCGTGGTGCTGCGCTTTGGCAAATATGTCGAGACCACCGATCCGGGCCCCCACTGGCATCTGCCGTGGCCGATCGAGTCGCGCGAGGTTGTGAACATCGATCAGGTGCGCACCGTTGAAATCGGCTACCGCAACAACGTCAAGAGCAAGGTGCTGAGAGAATCGCTGATGCTGACCGATGACGAGAACATCATCGACCTGCAATTCGCCGTGCAGTACATCCTGAAAAACCCCGAGGAATACCTGTTCGTCAACCGGTCCCCTGATGAGGCGGTCCTGCAGGTGGCCGAAACCGCGATGCGCGAAATCGTTGGCAAGAACAAGATGGATTATGTGTTGTACGAAGGCCGCGCCGAAATCGCTGCGCGTGCGAAGGTGCTGATGCAGCAGATCCTCGATCGCTACAAAACTGGTGTCAGCATCAGCCAGGTCACGCTGCAGAACATCCAGCCGCCCGAACAGGTGCAGGCCGCGTTCGACGATGCGGTGAAGGCTGGCCAGGACCGCGAGCGCCTGAAGAACGAGGCTGAAGCCTATTCCAACGATGTGGTGCCGCGTGCCAGCGGCCTGGCCTCGCGCCTCAAGGAAGAGGCCGACGGTTACAAGCAGGCTGTGATTGCCAATGCCGAAGGTGACGCCAGCCGCTTTACGCAAATCAATGCCGAATATCAGAAGGCACCCCAGGTTACGCGCGAGCGGATGTATCTCGACACCATGCAGACCGTGATGAACAACACCAGCAAGGTGGTGGTGGACCAAAAAGGCGGCAACAGCCTGTTGTACCTGCCGCTCGACAAATTGCAGCAGATCGTCAGCCAGCCCTACAGCGGCGCGCCGGAGGTGTTGGCTCAGCCGCCCGCAACGGCACCCGCCACGCCGTCCCCGGCGTCCGTGGATCCGCGCTCG
>JBLMYH010000184.1:0-15002 GCA_050258175.1 Hyphomicrobiaceae bacterium | reverse complement strand
GGATGTAGAGCGTGCGCCCGGTGTCACGCTTGGAGAGCTCGAGCGCGAGCTTGACGCGCTGCGCCTCGCCGCCCGACAGCGTGGTCGCCGACTGGCCGAGGCGGATGTAGCCCAAGCCGACGTCGAGCAGGGTCTGCAGCTTTCTGTTGACCACCGGCACCGCGGCGAAGAATTCGTGCGCCTGCTCGATGGTCATTTCCAGCACGTCGCGGATGGTCTTGCCCTTATATTGCACTTCCAGCGTTTCGCGGTTGTAGCGCGCGCCGTGGCACACGTCGCAGGGCACGTAGATGTCGGGCAGGAAGTGCATCTCGACCTTGATCACGCCGTCGCCCTGGCAGGCCTCGCAGCGCCCGCCCTTGACGTTGAAGCTGAAGCGCCCCGGGCCGTAGCCGCGTGCGCGCGCTTCCGGCACGCCGGCGAACAGCTCGCGGATCGGCGTGAACAGTCCGGTGTAGGTGGCCGGGTTGGAGCGCGGCGTGCGGCCGATCGGCGACTGGTCGACGTTAATCACCTTGTCGAAGAATTCCAGGCCGTGGATCTCGCCATGCGGCGCGGGTTCCGCCGACGAGCCGTAAAGGTGGCGCGCAACGGCCGTATAGAGCGTGTCGTTGATCAGCGTCGACTTGCCCGAGCCCGACACGCCGGTAATGCAGACGAACAGTCCAACCGGCAGGTTGAGCGTGACATTTTTCAGGTTGTTGCCGCAGGCGTTCGTCACCACCATTTGCCGTTCGGGGTCGGGTTGGCGGCGCTCCTTCGGAATCGCGATGCGGCGCCGCCCCGACAGAAACTGGCCGGTGAGCGAAGCGTCCGACATGCGGATTGCCTCGGGCGTGCCTTCCGCCACCACTTCGCCGCCGTGCACCCCTGCGCCCGGGCCCATGTCGACCACGTAGTCGGCGGCGCGAATCGCGTCCTCGTCGTGCTCGACCACCAGCACCGAATTGCCGATGTCGCGCAGGTGCTTCAGCGTGGCGAGGAGACGGTCGTTGTCGCGTTGGTGCAGGCCGATCGACGGCTCGTCGAGCACATACATCACGCCGGTGAGGCCGGAGCCGATCTGGCTGGCCAGGCGGATGCGCTGCGACTCTCCGCCGGAGAGCGTGTCGGCAGAGCGGTCGAGCGACAGGTAGTCGAGACCGACGTTGTTGAGGAAGCCGACGCGGGCGATGATCTCCTTGACGATCTTGTCGGCGATCTGCGCGCGGTGGCCTTCGAGCTTCAGCGCTTCGAAGAACGCCAGCACCTGCTTCAGCGGCATCGCGCTGACCTGGAAAATCGGCACGCCGCCGACCATCACGTGGCGCGCTTCCTCGCGCAGCCGCGTGCCGTTGCAGGCGGGACAGGGCTTGTTGTTCTGGTACTTGGCGAGTTCCTCGCGCACGGCCATCGAGTCGGACTCGTGGTAGCGCCGCTCCATGTTGGCAAGCACGCCCTCGAACGGATAGCTTTTTGTCGTGTAGCCGCCGCGCGGCGCCAGGGTCTGGAAGGCGATCGCCTCCTTGCCGGAGCCGTTGAGGACCACGTCCTGGATGCGCTTCGGGAGTTCCTCCCACGGCTTGTCAAGGTCGAAGCCGTAATGCATCGCCAGGCTCTGCAGCATCATGTAGAAGAACTGGTTGCGCTTGTCCCAGCCCTTGATCGCGCCGGACGCCAGCGACAGGTGCGGGAAGGCGACCACGCGCGCCGGGTCGAAGAAAGTGATCTGGCCGAGGCCGTCGCAGGTGTTGCACGCGCCCATCGGGTTGTTGAACGAGAACAGGCGCGGCTCCAGTTCCGGCAGGGCGTAGCTGCAGATGGGGCAGGCGAACTTGGCGGAAAACAGGTGCTCCTTCTCGGCATCCATTTCCACCGCCAGGGCGCGGCCGTCGGCGTGCCTCAGCGCAGTCTCGAAACTTTCGGCCAGCCGCTGCTTGGCGTCCGCGCGCACTTTCAGGCGATCGACCACCACCTCGATGGTGTGCTTCTTGTTCTTGTCGAGCCTGGGCACGGCGTCGATCTCGTGCACCTTGCCGTCAACCCGCACGCGCACGAAGCCCTGTGCGCGCAGTTCGGCAAAGAGTTCGAGGTTCTCGCCCTTCCTGCCCACCACCAGCGGCGCCAGGATCATCAGCTTGGTGTCGTCCGGCAGCGCCAGCACCGCGTCGACCATTTGCGACACCGTCTGCGCCGCCAGCGTGATGCCGTGCTCCGGACACTGCGGGTCGCCGACGCGCGCATACAGCAGGCGCAGGTAGTCGTGGATCTCGGTGACGGTGCCGACGGTCGAGCGCGGATTGTGGCTGGTTGCCTTCTGCTCGATGGAGATCGCCGGACTCAAGCCCTCGATCAGGTCGACGTCGGGCTTTTCCATCAACTGCAGGAACTGCCGCGCGTAGGCCGACAGCGATTCGACGTAGCGGCGCTGGCCCTCAGCGTACAGCGTGTCGAAGGCGAGCGAGGACTTGCCCGAGCCCGACAGCCCCGTGATCACCACCAGCTTGTTGCGCGGCAGGTCGAGGTTGACGTTCTTCAGGTTGTGGGTGCGGGCGCCACGGATGCGGATGAATTCCATGAGTCAGGGTGCGTGAGGCGTAATTCGCAACCTGCTAATATAACGGACTTCACGAATTCGCCGAATCCCGACGTGGCTCAAATCGACCTTTCAGAAAGCATGACAAGCGCTGAAAAGCGCGCTACATCCGGCTTGGCAGCGATTTTCGGTCTGCGCATGCTGGGCATGTTCCTCATCCTGCCGGTGTTCGCGCTGTATGCCGAACATCTGCCAGGCGGCGACAACCACACCCTGGTCGGGCTGACGCTCGGCATGTATGGCCTGACCCAGGCGCTGCTGATGATTCCCTTCGGCATGGCGTCCGACCGCATCGGGCGCAAGAAGGTCATCATTTTCGGCCTGATCCTGTTTGCGATCGGCAGCTTCGTGGCGGCGACGGCCCCCAATATCTACTGGACGATCGCCGGCCGTGCGATCCAGGGCGCCGGTGCGATCTCCGCCGCCATCACCGCCATGCTCGCCGATCTCACGCGCGAAGAACACCGCACCAAGGCGATGGCGATGATCGGCTCGACCATCGGCCTCGTCTTTGCCGCGTCGATGGTGGCGGGGCCGGCCCTCAACCACTTGATCGGCGTGCCCGGGATTTTTGCGCTGACCGGCGTCCTGGCGCTGGTGGCCATCGCGGTGGTGAAGGTGTGGGTGCCCGATCCCCTGAGCAGTCATTTTCACGCCGACGCGCAGGCCAATCCGGCGCGCCTGAAAGACGTCCTGCGTAACGGCCAACTGCTGCGGCTCGACTTCGGCATTTTTTCGCTGCACGCTGCGCAGATGGCGATGTTCGTCGTGGTGCCGGTGGCGCTCAAGAACAGCGGTCTGCCGCCGGCCCACCACTGGATGGTGTACCTGCCGGTGCTGCTGGGCTCGTTCCTGCTGATTGTGCCGGCCATCATCTATGGCGAAAAGCGCGGCAAGCTGAAACCGGTGTTCATCGGTGCAGTGACGCTGATGCTGCTCGCCCAGCTGGGGCTGGCGTTCGGCATCGGCCATTTCTGGAGCATCGTGGGGGCGCTGTTCTTCTATTTCGCCGCCTTCAACCTGCTCGAAGCCAGCCTGCCCTCGCTGATTTCCAAGCTCGCTCCGGTGTCGGCCAAAGGCACGGCCATGGGCGTCTACAACACCGCGCAGGCGCTGGGGCTGTTCTTCGGCGGCGTATTCGGCGGCTGGCTGGCGCAGCATGTCGGTTTTTACGCCGTCTTCCTGTTCTGCGTCGTCCTGATGGCGGCGTGGCTGCTGGCGAGCCTGTCGATGACGGCGCCGCCTGCGATCAAGACGCGCATGTTCCGTGTTGGCACGATGCCTGTGGACCAGGCCGCACGCCTGAAAACGCAACTGGCCGGTGTGGCGGGCGTGGTCGAAGCGGTGGTGCTGGCCGAAGAGGGCGTGGCGATGCTCAAGGTCAGCCTGCAGGGCTGGGACGAAGCCGCCGCCCGCATCCTGCTTGAGGCCACAGGCGCCTGATAGAATCCGCAACATTACAGGCTTACACCCAGGGGAAAACATGGCATCCGTCAACAAAGTGATTCTGGTCGGCAATCTCGGGCGCGACCCCGAAATGCGCTACCTGCCGAGCGGGGAGGCTGTTGCCAACCTTGCCATTGCCACCACGGATAAATACAAGGACAAGAGCGGCCAGATGGTCGAGCAGACCGAGTGGCACCGCGTCAGCTTCTTCGGGCGCACCGCCGAGGTGTGCGGCCAGTATCTGAAGAAGGGCAGCCAGGTCTACGTCGAGGGCTCGATCCGCACCCGCAAATACACCGACAAGGAAGGCGTCGAAAAATATGCCACGGAGATCCGTGGCGATCGCATGCAGATGCTGGGCGGGCGCAGCGGCGGCGGCATGGCCGACATGGACGATAGCGGCTATTCGCAGCAGTCCGCCCCGCGCAGCCAACCGCGCGGCAACGCCCCGGCAGCTGCGCAACGCCCGGCCAGCAGCGGGTTTGACGACATGGACGACGACATTCCGTTCTAGACGAGAGCGTGTAGTACAGTCGGCCGATCCCTGAAATACACAATAAGCAGGGCGGCTAGGGAGAGGGTGCGAATGTGCCCGGCAATGCGGTGAACAACAAACGACGCATTACATTCAGGGGATTGGAGGGCGCGCTTCTTCTTGGCGGCGCCCTGATGTCTGCCCAGCAGGCACGCGCAGACGTCACTGAATCCGCCTTTCTCGACGACCTGCCGATCGTGCTGTCGGCATCAAGGCTGTCGCAGCCGGTCAATGAAGCGCCGGCCGCGGTTACCGTCATCGACCAGGACATGATCCGCGCCTCGGGATTTCGTGATATTCCTGACCTGTTCCGCCTGGTGCCGGGGTTTACCGTGGCCTACACCCGCGACAATACGTGGGGGGTCAGCTATCACGGACTGGGCGATGCCTTTTCCCGCCGCATGCAGGTCCTGATCGACGGACGATCGGTGTATACGCCGGGTTTCGGCGAGGTGCCCTGGGCATCGCTGCCGATCTCAATAGAGGATGTCGAGCGCATCGAAGTGGTGCGGGGGCCCAATTCGGCGTCCTATGGATCGAATGCCTTTCTCGGCGTGATCAACATCATTACCAAGGATGCAGCCCAGGTGGCGGGCAGTCATCTTTCCGTGCAGGCCGGAAATCACGGCACGGCTGGCGCACTGTTCCGTTATGGGAACGGCACGGACGACCTGCGTTACCGCCTCACCGTCTCGGACCAGCGGCGTGACCGCTTTGATACGCAGACGGAAAAAACCGACACGCGCCTTCTCAATTTGGGCGTCGACTACCAGTTGTCGGCGACCGACCAAATCACCACGACGCTTGCCATCAGCCGCGGAGACTGGCGCCAGGGCGTGCCGGGCGAGATAGGCGATCCGGTGCGCGGTCTCGACGTGGGTTCGGAGCACTTTCAGACAAAGTTCCGCAGGGTGATCGACGCCGAGAACGAGTGGTCGCTGCAGTTCTATCACACGCGCCTGAGCAAGACGGATGGCTTCCTGGCGGTGCTGTCGCCCTTCCTGCCGCCGTCGTTCCGGGTGCCGGTCAATTTCGGCTATATGCAGTGGCGGGATGACATCGAATTCCAGATGATTTCCCGGCCGCTCGACACGCTGCGCCTGGTGTGGGGCTCGGAGGTGCGCCGGGAGGGGGTGAAGGCTCCGGGCTATTTCTACAACCAGGATCCCCCCACCGGCACGCTGTACCGCCTGTTCGGCAATGCCGAGTGGCGCCTGTCGCCTGAATGGATCGTGAATGCCGGTGCCCTGGCAGAGGATCATTACCTGAGCGGTTTGGACGTTTCTCCGCGTCTGGCCCTCAATTTCGTGCCATCGGCGGATCATTCCTTGCGCGCTTCGATCACCCGTGCCTACCGGTCCCCCACTTTCTTCGAGGCGTCCGGGGATCAACGCTTCTTCTACCTGAACGGCGCCCCGTTTGACCGCATCTTCGCCCCTTCAGACGGGCTGCAGGCCGAGCAGATTCTTTCCCGGGAATTGGGCTATGTCGGGCACCTTCGTCCGCTCAAGCTGCAGGTCGATGTCCGGGTATTCCGCGACAGGCTCACCCGGCTGATTGGTGACAGAAACATCGGGGACGATCCGGTGAGCTACACCCCCAAGCTGTTCCAGTATGCAAATCTGCTGGATGCGACGATCCGGGGGGCTGATACGCAGCTGCGCTGGACCCCGCGTCGATGGCTCGACCTGATCGTGTCCTATGCCTGGGTGAAGATCGACTCCCCGGACGTGGACGTGGCCGCCTCGACGCCCCGGAACAATTTCTCCGCGCTGGGCATCTTCAAGCTGGACAAGGGGTGGGAGGCGAGTCTGGGCGTGTACAAGCAGGACTACATGTATTGGCTGGGGGATGGCGATTACACGGCGGCGTTTACCCGGGTCGACGCACGCCTGGCCAAGCGCTGGGAATTGCGGGGGCGACAGGTTGAACTGGCGCTGGTGGGGCAGAATCTGGGCGGGCAGCAGTATGCTGAATTCCGCAACGACAACCTGTTCAGCCGGCGCGCCTATCTGAGCCTGATGCTGGATTGGTGAAGTCGGGGGCGCGACCGTCCTGCGGACGCGCGATTGCGCTGGCGAAGAGGTATAATTCTGCAACTTCTTGATTGTCGGAGAATTTTTATGCCGATTTATGCTTACAAATGTGCGTCCTGCGGCTTTTCCCAGGACGAGATGCAGAAAGTGTCCGATGCGCCGCTGAGCGTGTGCCCGTCTTGCGGCCAGGCCGCTTATGCCAAGCAGGTGACGGCGGCGGGTTTTGCGCTCAAGGGCACCGGCTGGTACGCCACCGATTTCAAAGGCGGCAGCAGCAAGCCGGCGGAAACGAAGCCCGACGCGCCTTCGCCTGCATGCGGCACCGGCGCGTGTCCTGCGTGTAACTGACGGGGCGGGAGGGAACCGGAAGCGGACGGTGCGAGCCGTCCGCTTCTTCGTTTTTGACTGAATTGCACCTATGAAGCGTTATTTCATCACCGGCCTGCTGATCTGGGTACCGCTGGGGATCACCCTGTGGGTGCTCAACCTGCTGATCGGCACCCTGGACCAGAGCCTCTTGGTGCTGCCTGCCCGATGGCAGCCCCAGGCCTGGCTGGGGATGCGGATTCCCGGTCTGGGCGTGATTCTGACGCTGCTGATCATCGTGCTGACCGGCATGTTCGGCGCCAATTTCTTCGGCCAGAAGATCATCGACTTCTGGGAGCGGCAACTGATCCGCATCCCGGTGGTGAAAACCATCTACGGCAGCGTCAAGCAGGTGTCCGACACGATTCTGTCGGGCAGCGGCCATGCCTTCCGCAAGGTGCTGCTGGTGCGCTACCCGCACCCGCAGGCCTGGTCGCTGGCGTTTCAGACCAACATTCCGGATGAGGTGGCGCGCCTTCTGCCGGACGAGCACGTCGCGGTGTTCATCCCCACCACGCCGAGCCCGGTCAACGGATTCTATTTTTATGTGAAAAAGAGCGAGGTCGTCGAACTGGATGTGTCGGTCGACCGCGCGTTGAAATACATCGTCTCGATGGGCGTCGCCTCCGGCGAGTCGGGGCGAGGCAGCCACTAGGAAAAGCAAACATGCGTACTCATTACTGCGGCGCCGTCACGGCCGCCGACATCGGCAACACCGTCACCCTGTGCGGCTGGGCGCATCGCCGCCGCGACCACGGTGGCGTCATCTTCATCGACCTGCGCGACCGCGAAGGCACGATGCAGGTGGTGATCGACCCCGACACCCCGGAAGCCTTCAAGCTGGCCGAGGAGGTGCGTTCCGAATTCGTGCTGAAGATCGAGGGCCTGGTGCGGCCGCGCCCCGCCGGCACCGAGAACCCCAACATGACAACCGGCATGGTCGAGCTGCTGACCAAAAAGCTGGAAGTGCTGAACCCCTCGCTGACGCCGCCGTTCCAGATCGACGACGACAACATCAACGAGAACATCCGCCTGCAGTACCGCTATCTCGACTTGCGCCGCGAGCCGATGCAGAAGAATTTGAAATTGCGCTACCGCGTGTCCAAGCTCATGCGCGACTACCTCGACGCGCACGGCTTCATGGAAGTCGAAACGCCGATGCTGACGCGCTCCACCCCGGAAGGGGCGCGCGACTACCTGGTGCCGAGCCGGGTGCACGACGGCATGTTCTACGCGCTGCCGCAGAGCCCGCAGCTGTTCAAGCAGCTGCTGATGGTGTCCGGCGTCGACCGCTACTTCCAGATCACCAAGTGCTTCCGCGACGAGGACCTGCGCGCCGACCGCCAGCCCGAGTTCACGCAAGTGGATCTGGAGACCTCGTTCATGGGCGAGGAGGAGATCATGAACCTGGTCGAGGGCATGATCCGCGACATGATGAAGAAGGCGCAGGACATCGATCTGCCCGCCGCCTTCCCGCGCATGAGCTATGCCGAAGCGATGAACCGCTACGGCTCCGACAAACCCGACATGCGGGTGACGCTGGAGATCGTCGACGTCGGCGACGCGATGCAGGACGTCGCCTTCAAGGTGTTCTCCGGTCCGGCCAACGACCCGAAGGGCCGCGTCGCCGCGCTGCGCATCCCCGGCGGCGCAGCGCTGAGCCGCAGCGAGATCGACGGCTACACCGAGTTCGTCAAGATCTACGGTGCCAAGGGCCTCGCCTACATCAAGGTCAACGACGTTGCCCAGCTCAACGAAAGCGGCCTGCAGTCGCCCATCGTCAAGAACCTCTCCGAAGCCGCCTTGCGCGCCGTGATGGAGCGGACCGGTGCCGCGAACGGCGACCTGATCTTCTTCGGCGCCGACCGCGCCAAGGTGGTCAACGACGCGCTCGGCGCGCTGCGCCTCAAAATCGGCCACGAGAAGGGCCACGTCGATGGCCGCGCCTGGGCGCCGCTGTGGGTGGTCGACTTCCCCATGTTCGAATACAACGAGGACGAGAACCGCTGGGACGCGCTGCACCACCCCTTCACCGCGCCGAAGGACGGCCACGAGGACTGGCTCGCCACCGACCCCGGCAAGTGCCTGTCGAAAGCCTACGACATGGTGCTGAACGGCTGGGAAGTCGGCGGCGGCTCGGTGCGTATCCACCGCGAGGCCGTGCAGGAGAAGGTGTTCGCCGCCCTGAACATCGGCGAGGACGAGCGCCGCGAGAAGTTCGGCTTCCTGCTCGACGCGCTGCAGTATGGCGCGCCGCCGCACGGCGGCCTGGCCTTCGGCCTCGACCGCCTGGTGACGCTGATGACCGGCGCCGAGTCGATCCGCGACGTCATCGCCTTCCCCAAGACCCAGCGCGCCTCCTGCCTGATGACCAATGCCCCCAACGTGGTCGACGAAAAGCAGCTGCGCGAGCTGCACATCCGCCTGCGCAACGTCAATCCGGCGGACAAGGGGGGCGCATGAGCAGCGAGGCGCGCAGCGCGCGCGTGCCCACGAATGCGCTTGGCGCCGGACGCCGCGACCCGCGGTGCCGCGAGGAATTGCCGGAGCGCGCGGCATGAAATTCGCTGACGCGCTGAAAACCCTGCCCGAGTTCGCCGGCGAAAAGCTGGTGCTGACCGACGCTGCCGGCGCGGAGGTCGCGACGATCGCCAACGCCCCCGGCACCGCCGGATCGTTCCGCGTGTATGCCCATCTCGCGCAGCAATACGGCGCCATCGACGCCGAGGCTGCCGCCGAAGGCCTGGCGATCTATGCCGAGCACACCGCGGACGCCAGCACCCACCCCGGCAAGCATCCCAACATCGATCGCCTGATCGCCATCCTGGCGACAGGCCGCCCGCTCAACGCCCGCATCATCTGAGCGTGCATAAAATCCCCGTCTCGGTGCTGGTCGTCATCCACGCGCAGGACGGCCAGGTGCTGCTGCTGGAGCGCGCCGATGCGCCCGGCTTCTGGCAGTCGGTCACCGGCTCGCAGGATGAGGGTGAAACGCTGGAGCAGACCGCGATCCGGGAGGTGCGCGAGGAGACCGGACTCGATGCCGGCGAATTCGAACTGACACGCTGGGACCTGTCGACCCGCTACGAGATCTACGAACGCTGGCGCCACCGCTACGCGCCGGGGGTGACGCACAACACCGAGCATGTGTTCGGCCTGCGCCTGCCCGCGCCGCTGCCGGTTGTGCTGGCGCCGCGCGAGCATTTGCGCTACCTGTGGCTGCCGTGGGAAGAAGCGGCCGAGCGCTGTTTTTCACCCAGCAATGCAGCGGCGATTCGCCTGCTGCCCGCGCGCCTATAATGGGCCCATGACTTCTCCGCTGCACATCGCCAGCTACAACATCCACAAGGGCCTGTCGCAATTCAACCGGCGGCTCACCGTGCATGAGCTGCGCGACCGCCTCGGCACGCTGGGTTCCGACATCGTGTTCTTGCAGGAAGTGCAGGGCAGCCACGGGCTGCGCGCCAGCCGCTTCCAGCACTGGCCCGATCGGCCCCAGCACGAGTTTCTGGCGGGGCAAATCTACACCGACTTTGCCTACGGCAAGAACTGCGTCTACGACACCGGCCATCACGGCAACGCCATCCTGTCGCGCTACAAGATCCTGTCGTGGGAGAACGAGGACATTTCCGCCCACGCCTACGAGAGCCGCGGCATGCTGCACTGCGAAATCGAGGTGCCGGGCATGGCCACGCCGGTGCACTGCATCAACGTGCACCTGGGGCTGACCGAGGCCGGGCGCAAGCGCCAGCTGGCGATGATCGTGGCACGGGTGCGCAAGATGGTGCCCGACGGCGCGCCGCTGATCCTGGCGGGCGACTTCAACGACTGGCAGATGCGTGCCTGCCACTATTTCAAGGATGAACTGGGGTTGGTCGAGGTGTTCGAGACCCACCACGGCAAGCCGGCGCGCAGCTATCCGTCCATCCTGCCCATGTTCCAGCTCGACCGCATCTACGTGCGGCGCTTCACCATCCAGGCCGCGCAGGTCCACACCGGCAACGCCTGGCACCGTATTTCCGACCACGCCGCCCTGACCGCCAAGCTCAGCCCGGCCTGATGACCGCGCGCGCACGCTTACGCAAATCATTCTTTCGCGGCGTCGAGCCGGTCTCCGGCAACCAGCTGCGCCTGCTGCAAAGCGGTACCGAGTTCTTCCCGGCGTTGCTCGCGGCCATCGACGCCGCGCGCGACGAAGTGCACCTCGAAACCTATATCTTCAATGTCGATCGCAGCGCCGGCGCGGTGCGCGACGCGCTTGTCCGCGCGGCGCGGCGCGGCGTGCAGGTGCGGCTGCTGATCGATGGCGTGGGCTCGCGTGAATTTCCCGCCGACTGGCGGGACGCCCTTGAAGCCGCGGGCGCCAGCGTGCTGGTCTACCGTCCGCTGGTCAAAAACTGGCGCTCCAACCCCCACAGCCTGCGGCGGCTGCATCGCAAGCTGGCAGTCATCGACGCCCGCATTGCCTTCCTCGGCGGCATGAACCTCATCGATGATTTCGAGCCGGCACGCTTCGACGCGCCGCGCCTCGATTTCAGCGTCGAAGTGCGCGGCCCCTTGCTGGTGCCCATTCATCAGAGCGTTCGCCACTTGTGGCGGCTGGTGGTGCTGACGCAGTTGCAGGGGGTCAAGGGCAAGGTTGCGATCGAACCGTCCTGGCCGACCGATGGCCACGTGCGCGCCGCCTACGTGATGCGCGACAACTTCGCTCACCGCCGCGACATCGAGCGTGTCTACCTCGCCGCGCTGGCCCGGGCGCGTGACGAGATCGTCATCGCCAACGCCTACTTCCTGCCCGGCCGCCGCTTCAGGAAACTGCTGAAGAAGGCCGCCGCGCGCGGCGTGGCGGTGCGCCTGCTGGTGCAGGGACACACCGACCATCCCTTTTTCCAGGCTGCCGCGCGTGCGCTCTACCGCGACCTGCTTGCCGCCGGCGTGAAGATTTACGAATACCAGGCGAGCGAACTGCATGCCAAGGTGGCCGTCGTCGATGCGCACTGGGCAACGGTGGGCTCCAGCAACATCGATCCGTTCAGCCTGCTGCTGGCGCGCGAGGCGAACCTCGTCATCGACGACGCGGGCTTTGCGCGCGACCTGCGCCAGCGCCTGCAGCACGCGCTCGGCCAGTCCGTTGCGCTCGACCCCGCCGACTGGCAGCGTCGCCCCTGGCCGCGGCGCGTGCTGTCCTGGCTGGCGTACGGCGGGGTGCGGCTGATGATCGGCCTGGCAGGGGCCGGGCGCTTCCGCTGAAGGGCCCGGGACAGGCCGTGCGTTGTGCCTGTGCAACAAAACAACACTTTGCGCCCGGCGTGATGAAAAAAACAACAGGTTTTGTTGCCGCCAGGGGTGGAGTCTGGATAATCGACTGCGTCCCTAGAAGCACGCCCCGTGCAGGACAGCTCTGCAGAGCTTTCAAAAAATTCTGTAAAAGGAGATTTGCAATGCAAAAGAAACTGATCGCACTGGCTCTGGCTTCCGCCTTTGCCGCTCCGGCTTTCGCCGCCACCAGCAACGTCGACGTCTACGGCATCCTGAACATGTCGGTCGACTACATTGATTCCAACGTGAACGGCGCCGACAAGAGCGTCAACGTCACCTCCAACGCCAGCCGCCTCGGCTTCAAGGGCACCGAAGACCTCGGCGGCGGCCTCGCCGCCATCTGGCAGGTTGAGTCCGGCTTCAATGGTGACGGCCAATCCGGTTCTGGCTCGCTGGCCAGCCGCAACACCTTCGTCGGCCTGAAGGGCGGCTTCGGTACCCTGCTGGTGGGTCAGCACGACACCCCGATGAAGGGCCTCGGCCGCATGGTCGACAACTTCGGCGACGGCCTGGCTGACTCGCGCAACATCCTGGGCTCCGATTACAAATCTGGCGCGAACATGTGGGATCTCCGCACCAAGAACACCATCGCCTACGTGACCCCGGACTTCAGCGGCCTGTCGGCTACCCTGGCCTATGTCACCGACTGGAACGGCGCGGCGTCGAATACGCTTCCCTGTGTTGCTGGTCTGGACTGCAACAAGTTCCAGGCCTGGAGCGGCGATGTCAGCTACATCAACGGCCCCCTGCTGCTGGGCGCTGGCTATGAGAAGCACGACGGCCTCGTTGCCACCGGCGACATTTCGAGCCACATCTGGCGCCTGGTTGGCGGCTTCAGCTTCGCCGGCGCCAAGCTGGGCGCGCAGTACGAAGAGGCCAAGGGCGACCTGGCTGTGAACGGCGACAGCGCTGCTGACCGCAAGGCCTGGGGCGTGTTCGGCAACTACGCCATCGGTGCTGTTACCCTCAAGGCCAACTACCTGAAGGCTGACGAGACCAACAACGTGGCCAACAGCGGCGCCAAGCAGTACACCCTGGGTGCTGACTACGCGCTGTCCAAGCGTTCGACCGCGTATGTCTACTACGCCAAGGTCAAGAACGACAGCGCTGCCGGCTACGGCTTGGGCTTCGGCGGCGGCGACAGCAACAAGTTTGCTGGTGTCGCAGGTGTCGATCCTTCCGTGTTCGGTATCGGCATGAAGCACGCCTTCTAATTCAACGCCGGGCTCGCCCGGTTTGAAGATGAAGTTGAAACGGGCTCCCTTGGGAGCCCGTTTTCTATTGCTGCTTCAGAAAGAGTGAATGGCTTAGGCGTCGACGACTTTGAAGTCGTGCGTGATCTCGGCCATCTTGCCGAGCATGATGCTGGCCGAGCAGTATTTCTCGGCGGAGAGCTTCACCGCCTGCTCGACCCGCTTGGGATCCAGTCCCTTGCCCGTGACCGTGAAGTGGAGGTGGATTTTGGTGAACACCTTGGGATCGCTGTCGGCGCGCTCGGCAGAAAGGTCGGCGATGCAGTCCGTGACCGGCTGGCGGCCCTTGCGCAGGATGTGGACGACGTCGAAGGCGGAGCAGCCGCCCAGTCCGAGCAGCAGCATCTCCATCGGCCGCACGCCGAGGTTCTTGCCGCCGGAGTCGGGCGGGCCGTCCATGACGACGGAGTGGCCGGATTCGCTCTGGCCGACGAAGCTGACGCCTTCGATGAGTTTGACGCGGGCTTTCATGGGTTTCCTTCAGGCAAAAATCGAGCGGAGTTTGTACCATAAAATACCCAGCCATTCGTGCAGGGCAAAGGTGCTGTCGCGCAGGCCGGCGGGGGTGGGCAGCAGGTCGAGGATGGAGTCGAGGCGGGTGCCGGAAAACTGAATTCCGGCGGGGATGACGCTGAATCCGCGGGCTTCGAACAGGGGCACGGCGCGCCGCAGATGCCAGGCATGGGTGACCAGGACGATGCGCCGAACACCTGACTGATGTAATAGCGGGGCCGACAGGCGCGCGTTGTCCCAGGTGGTGAGCGAGGCATCCTCGATCCATCGCGGGGCTATGCCGTACTCGCTTTGCAGGATGCGCTGCATGATGCGGCCCTCAGGGAGGGTGCCGCCGCCGGGCTTGCCGCCGGTGACCAGGATGGGCAGGCCGCTGGCGCGGTGCAGAAAGGCGGCGTAGCGCAGGCGTTCCAGGCTGCGGCCGTTGAGCGTGTCGCAGCCGTATTCGGCCGCGTCAAGATGCCGCCCGCTGCCGAGGACGACGATGGCGTCCGCGGTTTTCAGCTCGCCTGCGGCGACGGGGCGGCTGATTTCAAGCGTTTTCTGCAGCAGGCCGCCGACCCAAGGGGTGGACAGGGCATACAGTGCGGCGGTGGACAACAGGATCAGTGACATGGCGAGGCGCGGATGGCGGCGGTGGACGATCAGCCCGGCGACCAGCAGGATCACCAGCGACAGCGGGGGCAGCAGGACCAGGGCGATCAGGTTGGTGGCGAGCAGGGTGGTCATGTCAGGGATTGTAGGTCAGCCCGGCGACCTCTTCGCAGACAGTGTTTGACTTTGTTCGGGGGAGGCGGTTAAAATGCCCGGCTTTCCGAGATTGTCCTCTGTGCAGAGGTGGGTCATGAAAACCTTTTCCGCTAAAACGCATGAAGTCAAACGCGACTGGTTCGTGGTTGATGCCGATAACAAAGTGCTGGGTCGCCTGGCTTCCGAGATTGCCCGCCGTCTGCGCGGCA
>JBLMYH010000183.1:0-2775 GCA_050258175.1 Hyphomicrobiaceae bacterium | reverse complement strand
GATCACGCTATACCGCATCCTCCAGGAAGCCGCCAGCAACATCATCAAGCATTCCGGTGCCGATCGCATGCGGGTAAGCCTTTATCGCGACGAGGAGGCACTGCATCTTCTGATCGAGGACAACGGCCGCGGATTCGACCCCGCCGGCGTGGCGTCGCGCGATGGCGAATCGAGGGGTCTCGGGCTGATCAGCATGAAGGAGCGGGCGTCGCTCTCCGGCGGCTGCTATCGCCTCGAATCCAGCCCCGGCTTTGGAACCCGCGTCCACGCGTCGTGGCCCCTCGCACACCCCCCCGCCCCACGTTCCTGACAACGGACCCGGGCGCCTTCACCCCTGAAGCTGCGCCCCGCGCTCTGCCGCAGGCCGCCAGCAACGCCACCCCAGGTGCTCCCGCTTCGCGAAATTCGCTACGGCATTCACCTACCTGAGGAATACGGTGGGGTACGTAGCGGCGATTAAGGTGATCTTCCCAGCGCCAGTCGCCATCCCCCACGCTACAGTCAGACCATTGCAGCAATCCGGAGCGTTACTGCAGCAGGTGGCGCCCGATAACGGGGGTGGCAAGGATGTTCAAGGGGATTACACGGCATGCCAGCAGGACGACCTACGCACATCGCAAGGCAGGCGGGTTCACCCTGCTCGAATTGCTGGTGGTCATGGTGATTATCGGCCTGCTGGTCGGCTACGTCGGCCCCAAATATTTTGCCCAGATCGGCAAGTCGGAAATCAAGGCGGCGCGCGCCCAGATCAATGCCCTGGGCAAGGCGCTCGACCAGTTCAGGCTGGATAACGGCCACTACCCGAGCACCGAGGAGGGCTTGGTGGCCCTCGTCGAACGCCCGGCCAACGAGGCGAAATGGGATGGCCCGTATCTGAGTAAAGCGGTTCCGCCCGATCCATGGGGCAACCCCTACGTGTTCGTCATTCCGGGCGAGCACGGCGAATACGATTTGCTGTCGTACGGCAAGGATGGCAAGCCGGGCGGCGAGGGGGAAAACGCCGACATCGGGAATTGGCAGTAGCCATGCGGTAGCCGGAAATGGCGGCCTGCCCGGGGGAGACAGCATGCGTTATGAGGTCAAGGCATTGCGCGGGGAAGATCAGCTGACGGCATTTGCGCTGGACGCCGCCGATGTCGCCGATGCCGCGAGCCAGGCGCGCGAGCAGGGCTACACCGTCATATCGGTCAAGCCCAAGGCCGACTGGCTCGCCTGGCGCCGACCGGGCATGGGCAGTTTTCCGCTGATCCTGTTTAGTCAGGAGCTGCTGGCCCTGCTCGAGGCCGGGCTGTCGCTGGTGGAGTCGCTGGAAGCTCTGGCGGAGAAGGAGCAGCAGTCCGAAATCCGCAAGACGCTGACGCAGATCATCGCCAGCCTCTACGAGGGGCATACCTTTTCCCATGCCTTGCAGCACTCCCCGGCGAATTTCCCGCAGCTGTATGTGGCCACCGTGCGCGCCTGCGAGAAAACCGGCGCGCTGCCCGAGGCGCTGGCGCGCTACGTGGCCTACCAGTCACAGATGGAGGCCGTCAAACGCCAGGTGATCAGCGCCTCGATCTATCCGCTGCTGCTGGCCGCGGTCGGTGGCCTGGTGACGCTGTTCCTGATGGTGTACGTGGTGCCGCGCTTCAGCCAGATCTACGCCGACATCGGCGGCAACCTGCCGCTAATGTCGCGCCTGCTGATGCGCTGGGGCCAGCTGCTCGACACGCACGGCGCCGTCATCCTGGGCGGCACGCTGGCGGCCCTGGGCGCGATCGCCTACACGGCCACGCGGCCCGTCTGCCGGCATTGGCTGCTCGGCAAGCTGTGGCAGGTTCCCAGCATTGGCGGGCGGCTGCACGTCTACCAGCTCGCGCGTTTCTACCGTTCGCTCGGCATGCTGCTGCGCGGCGGCATGCCGGTGGTGACCTCGCTGCAGATGGTGTCCGACCTGCTCGATGCCTCGTTGCGCGGCCAGCTGACACTCGCCCTGACGAGCATCCGCGAGGGGCGCGCCCTGTCGCGCGCGATGGAGGAATACGGCCTCACCACGCCGGTCGCCCTGCGCATGCTGCGGGTGGGCGAGCGTACCGGCCGCATGGGCGAGATGATGGAGCGCATCGCCGCGTTCTACGAGGACGAGACGGCGCGCTGGGTCGAGCGTTTCACGCGCCTGTTCGAGCCGCTGCTGATGGTCTTCATCGGTCTGGTGATCGGCGGCATCGTGGTGCTGATGTACTTCCCGATCTTCGATCTCGCCGGGAGCATTCAATGAACATGGCAGAGCCGATCGCGGCCGGCACCGCCGGCGGGTTTTCCCCCGAGCAGGTGCGCGCGGCGCGGGCGGCGGCGACGCAGGCGCAGCGCCCGACGGTCGACGTGCTGGAGGAGCACTCCGGGCTCGACCCGCAGGCCTTCGTCCGGGCCTTGGCGACGACGCTGCACTATCCGGCCGCGCCGATGGCGGAGCTCCACCGCATGGCGCCCGCCTTCGACGTCCTGCCGTTCGCCGAGGCGCTCGAGCGCGAGTGCCTCGCCTTGCGCGACGAACACGACGCGCTCTTGCTCGTCACCGGCAACCCGTTCGACACCGATCTGCAGGACTGGGCCGAGCAGCGCGTGACCGCGAGTTTCCGCTGGTGCCTGGCGCATCGCAGCGACGTGGCCGCCTATCTCGCCCGCCACGAGGAGACGCTGCACGCGATGGACAGCCTGTTGCCCAGCAGCGAACGCGAAACCGGCATGGCGCCGGGCACGGCGGACCTGTCCTTCAAGACTATCAGCGAGGACACG
>JBLMYH010000182.1:0-3832 GCA_050258175.1 Hyphomicrobiaceae bacterium | reverse complement strand
CGACAGCGAAGCCGGGCTCGCCGCCGCGCGACGCAACATCGACGCCTGGTTGCCGCACCTCGACGCCGGCGTGGAGGCCATCGTGATGACGGCCTCGGGCTGCGGCGTGATGGTGAAGGATTACGGCTGGCTGCTGCGTCTTGATCCCGGCTACGCCGAAAAAGCCGCACGCGTCTCCGCCGCGACCCGGGACGTCTCGGAAGTGCTGTTCGCAGAGCGCGATGCGCTGGCCCCGCTTGTCTCCGCGCGCGGCGAGGACGCCGCCCGCCGCGCGCCCAGCCCGAAACGCATCGCCTACCATCCGCCGTGCACCCTGCAACACGGACAGAAGCTCGGTGGCGAGGTCGAGGCACTGCTGACCGGTGCCGGATTCGAGCTCACCCCGGTGGCGGAAAAACACCTGTGCTGCGGCTCGGCCGGCACCTATTCGATTCTGCAGCCCGAGATCGCCGGCGCGCTCAAAACCCGCAAGCTCGGCCATCTGCAGGCCGGCGCACCGGAAATGATCGTCACCGCCAACATCGGCTGCCTCACCCACCTGCAGTCAGGCAGCGCGGTTCCGGTACGGCACTGGGTGGAACTTCTGGACGAGGCGCTGGCCCCATCCTGAATAGCATCGGGAGCTTCGCATGATTTTCAGACAGCTGTTCGAACCCATTTCCAGCACCTACACCTATCTGGTCGGCTGCGAGGAAACCGGCGAGGCCCTGTTGATCGATCCGGTACTGCCTGCCTGGGAACGCGATCTGGCCACGCTCAAGGCGCTCGGGCTGAGGCTCGCTTTCACGCTGGAAACGCATATCCACGCCGACCACATCACCTCGGCCAGAAAACTCAAGGACATGACCGGCAGCCGCATCGCCGGCCCCGCGCTCGACCGGCTGCCGTGCACCGACGTCGGGGTCGCCGAAGGCACGCCGTTCAGGATGGGCTCGGTCGAACTGACACCGCTCCATACCCCCGGCCACACCGACAACCATTTCGCCTACCTGCACGGCGAACGTCTCTACAGCGGCGACGCCCTGCTGATCGAAGCCTGCGGCCGCACCGACTTCCAGAACGGCGACGCGACCGCGCTGTACCACTCGGTGCGCGACAAGCTGTTTGCGCTCGCCGACGACACCCTGGTGTACCCCGGTCATGATTACGAGCAGCGCCATGTCAGCAGCATCGGCCAGGAAAAGGCACGCAATCCCAGGCTCGGCGGCGACCGCACGCTGGACGACTTCGTCCGGCTGATGGGCGAACTGAAGCTCGCCTACCCAAAATTCATCGACTTTGCCGTACCGGGCAACCGCGAATGCGGTGTCTGTCCACCCGGCGTGCCGGACCATTTGCAGCAGTATTGCGCGGAGATTGCGGAGAGCCGCCAGGGCTAGGGGCGGAGATCGTCGGGCCGATTGAGGTTGGCAAAGGCAGCGGCATCGAAGCGCGCCGTGGTCGACGACAGTTCCGCCTGCCAGTGGCGCACCGCGCGTTCGCCGCGTGCGAGAAACCCCGCCAGATGGTCGCGCTGGTCGGTATGCACGAGAAAGCAGCTGTGGTGCACCCGCTCCGCGTCCTCCGCCACCGCCAGCGGCACGCCTTCCAGTTGCGCCGCCCCCAGCAGGCGCAGTGCCAGGTCGGCGGGCAGGTGCGGCGTGTCGCACGGGACGACCAGCAGCCAGTCCGTCGTCACTGCCTGCAGCGCGGCCAGCACGCCTGCCAGCGGCCCCGGATAATCGGGCAGGGTGTCAGTCAGAACCCGGCGGCCATACGCCGCGTAGCGCTCGAGGTTGCGATTGGCGCTAATCACGATCTCCTCGACCTGCGGCGTCAGCGTGGCCAGCACCCATTCGATCAGCGGACGGCCCTGATACTCGATCAGCCCCTTGTCCGCGCCGCCCATGCGCCGGCCCAGCCCCCCCGCCAGAATCACGGCGGCCACGCTTTCGACAGCGGGGCACTCAGCGGCGGCCATACAGGTGGAAATGATCCGTGCGGTCGCCGGGACGGGCGCCGTCCCACACTTTGACCCAGTCATGGGATACGTGCGGCGTGGTACCGCGCTGCCGTGTTTCCACCAGCAGCCAGTTGCAGCCGGTATCGGCCGGCGTGAGCCGGCGCCCGCTGTGATAGGCGAGCAGCAGGCGCTGCTGACTGCGCACCTGGACTGTCCGGATGCATTGCGTTGACGGCACCCGCACCGCCAGCAACTGGCCCACGCTGGCGTAGGAAAGGCGCTGATCGAGCGGGGCCTGGAACAGCGCCATCAACAGCCCCCAACTGAAGGTCATGCCCACCGTCCACACCAGGATGGGCCGCAGCGGCGAACGGCGGACGCGAGCGAGAAACACGATCCACGCCAGGGTGATGGCAAGACCGAGCCCCAGCGCCCACGGGCGGAATACGCCCACGCGGGTCATGCCCAGCTTGCTCAGCCGTGCCGCCAGCCGGGCCGGGCTGCCGAGGTCATGCGCACTCCAATAGACCCAAAGCACCAGCGCGAGGAAGCCGAACAGCATGATGCCGAACCACAAAAGCGCATAGGCGGCACCGCGGCGCAGGGTGAAGAGGCCCGCTGCACCCAGCAGGGCCAGCGGCAATAGCAGAATGAGACCCTGTTCCTCACCGGGGTCGGTATCGAAGGCGTACAGGATCAGCAGGCCCAGCAGTGCGATGACCGGCAGCACGATGCCCGGGGTGCGCCACTGGCGCCGGCCGCGGTAGACCGCCCAGGCTGCCAGCGGCCATGCCGGCCACGCATACCAGCCGAGCATGCCGAGATAGAAAGCGGGGTGCAGCGCCCCCTTCCCAAGCCAGCGTTGCGAATTGAACGCCTGCCGCAAGGGGATGGCCTGCGTCGCGAGATACGCCAGCCATGCGGCGCCGGCCACCAGCGCAAGGCCCACACCCCAGGCGAGCGAGCGTCGCGCCAGCGGGGAGCGGAACGCTTCGAGCGCGCCAGGCAGCATGGCCCCGAGCAGCAGGAACAGAACCGCTTCTGCCGCGCCGCCAGAAAGCAGCATCAGCGCCGCGCCGCCGCCCAGCGCCCAACCGCTGCGCGGCGACTGCGGCAGCGCGGCGAGGCCGTACAGCATGATCGCGGCCGCCGCGAACTGGGCGGTCGCCGCATTAAGTTCATGGCCGCGGACCAGCAGCCCCATGCAACCCAGCAGGGTGAGCGCGGCGGCCCACGCCGACTCGGCGCCATACAACACGCGGGCTGCGCGCGCGACAAAGAACAGCGCCAGCGCAATGAACAACCCCGATGCCAACCGCGCGCCATCGGCGAGGGGCAGAAACCCCGAGGTGCCCCAGGCGGTGGCGCTGGCCACCCAGTAATACAGCGGGGCGGCCGACACGGACTGCGGGGCGTCGCCTTTCAGCAGTAGCCACAGCTGCACAAAGTGCTCGCCGTCGCCGCCTTTCCACGGCGCGTGTCCGACCAGCCCGGGCAACAACCAGGCCATGCAGAGCAGCAGCAGCCCAAGCCGGGCAAGGGGGAGCGGGTGCTTATTGAACAATTTTGACAAGCTGGCCCGGCTTGGGCTCGCCGCTAGGATAGAGATCATTGATCAGGCGCAACTGGCGCTCGGCGACGTCTCCCAGCGGGGATTGCCGCGCCAGGTCAGCCATCGTCAAGTCGGGCCGGGTCGTGATCAGCTGCAACACGCGGGGTCTGGCGGCCAGCTTCTCGGCCGGCGTGAGGGCACGGAAGCTGTTGATCGTCGCGCGCAAAGCGCCACGTTCGCGCTCGTAGGTGGGCGTGTCTCTGGTCATGCCGGCAATCAGGTATTGCGCGCCCTTGAACATCACGACCGCCGCCACGACCGGCTTGCCCTGCTGCGCG
>JBLMYH010000181.1:0-3727 GCA_050258175.1 Hyphomicrobiaceae bacterium | reverse complement strand
GGTGCCAGATGTAGGGCACGTAGCTGACCAGGGACCAGACCAGCAACGGCAGCAGGAACGAGCCGATCACCAGCAGCGTGCGTTTGCGTGCGTCGACATCTGCGCCGCTTCCGAACCATTTGGCAATCATGCTCATTTCCGCTCCGTTCCGGTCAAAGATGGGTCAAAGGATCACTTGGCGTGCGTGAAGGACGGGTCGATGTAGCTGTCCACGTCCTGGTGCGTCTTGTAGACGCCGTTGGCGACGTTGAAGTCGTCGGCCACCTTGGTCGAGCCGTAGATCGAACTGAAGCCGGCGCCCTTGACGTAGGCCTTCTTGCCCTCGGCCAGGCTCAGCAGCTTGGTGCCCTTGAGCAGCGGCAGATAGGCCTCGGGCGCGATGCCGACGCGGGCAGCCATGATCTTGACCGCGTCAGGCTGCGTCTTCGGGTCGTTGATGTACTTCACCACCTTGTCCCAGACCTTCACCACCTTCAGCCACTCGGCCTTGTGCTGCTTGGCACTGGCCGGGTTGACCGCAAGTGCGTCGTAGATCAGGCCGGGTTCGTTGGCCGAGGTGTAGACCGGGCGCGAGCCGGGCAGGGACTTCATGGCCTGGCCAGCGATCGGCTGCCAGGCGCCGACCGCCGCGACGTCGCCGGAGGCCAGCACCTGCGGCATCTCGTTGGTCTTGGCGTTGACCAGGGTCACGTCGGATTCCTTCATGCCCGCTTTCTTCAGGCCGTCCAGCAGCAGCAGGTGCTCGACCAGCCCCTCCTCGACCGCCACCTTCTTGCCCTTCAGCTCCTTGAGCGACCTGATGCCGGGCTTGGCGATGATCATGTCGTTGCCGTTGGAATAGTCGGTCAGCATGATCATGACGCTCTTGCCGCCGGCCGAGCCGGTCACCAGCGCATCGCCGTTGGTCATGGTCACGGCGTCGATCTTGCCGGCTGCGAATGCATCCATCGAGGCGGAATAATCGAACCATTCGAAATCGACTGCGACGCCGGCTTCCTTGAACCAGCCCTTGTCGATGGCGACCTGCCAGGCGACCCAGCCCGGCCAGTCGCTGTAGCCGATCTTGAGCGGCTGGGCGGCATGGGCCGAAATCGACAGAGCGGCGGCGGCGGGAATGACCAGCCGGGTGAACAGCTTCTTCAGGGTGCTGCTGATGTGCTTCACATTCATGGTGGCTCCTTGACGGTGGGTATTACTGCGGTGAATATTCGTAATATTCGATCAGCAATAAGCAACCGCCGTGCCACAACAAAAACAACACGCTATCCACTTGAATACAAATAATTAATTTGAAATTTTTTGTCGTGCGACAGGTGCGGCGCGGGCATTCTTTTAGTGCACGAACGCACCGTTCTGGCTTGTTATTGAAGAAGAAGCGCATGCCAGATCCATTCGGATGCACTAACCGGAATAGATGTGTGCCATCCGCAGCGCACAAGCATCGCGAGATCCAACCGGCCTTGCGCCAAAGCGATTCAAGTCCAGGCAGAAAAAACAGAAAGGGCGCCCTAAGGCGCCCTTAACTACATATTGGATTGTTGGCAGGGGAAGGGCCAGCCCTCCCCCTGGCATCACTCTACACGTTCGCCGTGCAGCGCAATGTCCATGCCCTCGCGCTCCTGCTCTTCGCTGATGCGCAGCCCCATGATCAGGTCCAGCACCTTCAGGATGATGTAGGTACCGATCGCGGTGTAGGCGATGGTGATCGCCACGCCTTCGATCTGGGTCACGACCTGCGCCATGCTGCCGGCCGTGCCACCGATCGATTCGACCGCGAAATAGCCGGTCAGAACCGCGCCGACGATACCGCCGATACCATGCACGCCGAAGGCATCCAGCGAGTCGTCGTACTTCAGCATGCGCTTGAGCGAAGTGGCAGACCAGAAGCACACCACGCCGGCAACGATGCCGATGACGAGGCCGCCCGTCGGGCCGACAAAGCCGGAGGCCGGCGTGATGGCGACCAGGCCAGCGACCGCGCCGGAGGCGATGCCCAGTACGCTCGGCTTGCCTTTGCCCAGCCATTCCGCAAACATCCAGCCCAGCGCCGCGGCGCCCGTGGCAATCTGGGTGACGGCCATGGCCATCCCGGCGCGGCCATCAGCCGCAACCGCAGAACCCGCGTTGAAGCCGAACCAGCCCACCCACAGCATGGCAGCACCCATCACGGTCAGGGTCAGGTTGTGCGGCGCCATGGGTTCCTTGCCATAGCCGAGACGCGGACCCAGCACCAGGGCAGCAACCAGACCAGCCACACCGGCGTTGATATGCACCACGGTACCGCCTGCGAAGTCGAGCACGCCCATGTCCCACATGAAGCCGCCGTCACCGGACCAGACCATGTGTGCAATCGGTGCGTAGATCAGCAGCGACCACAGACCGGTGAACCACATCATTGCCGAGAACTTCATGCGATCGGCAAATGCACCGGCGATGAGGGCCGGGGTGATGATCGCGAAGGTCATCTGGAAGGTCATGAACACCGACTCGGGAATGCTGCCCGTCATGCTGTCCTTGCCCATGCCGGCCAGGAACGCCTTGGAGAGACTGCCGAAGAACGAATAGAAGTTGGTCACGCCCTTCGTCATCCCAGTGGTGTCGAAGGCAATGCTGTAACCCGCCACCATCCACAGCACCGTGATCATCGCGGTGATGGCGAAGCTTTGCATCATGGTGCCCAGGACGTTCTTCTTGCGGACCATGCCGCCGTAGAACAGAGCCAGGCCAGGTATCGTCATCAGCAGCACCAGGGCGGTGGAAGACAGCATCCACGCGGTAGCACCCGTATCCAGCTTGGGCGCCGCGGCCGCGGGCGCTGCAGGTGCAGGCGCCGCAGCTTCAGGTGCCGGCGTCGCGGGCGCGGCGGCAGCAGGCGCAGCGGACTCGACCGCAGCCGGGGCAGGCGCTGCGTCATCAGCCAGTACGAGAGTGGGAGACAGCAGGGCAAACATCAGCCCCAACGAAGCGAATAGCTTTTTCATGTTTGTGCTCCTCACAAGGCGTCAGGGCCGGATTCGCCCGTGCGGATGCGCACGACCTGTTCCAGGCTGGTGACGAAAATCTTGCCGTCGCCGATCTTGCCCGTGTTGGCTGACTTCTCGATCGCCTCGATCACGCGCTCCAGCAACTCGGCCTTGATGGCCACTTCAATCTTCACTTTGGGCAGGAAATCGACCACGTACTCCGCGCCGCGATACAGCTCGGTGTGGCCCTTCTGCCGCCCAAATCCCTTTACTTCCGTGACCGTCAAGCCAGTGACGCCGATGGCGGACAACGCCTCGCGCACTTCGTCCAGCTTGAACGGCTTGATGATTGCCGTTACGAATTTCATGATGTCTCCCAAATCAGGGCCGGGGAAAATGCGGAGCGGGTGCTTGAACCGCTCCGCGTGCTATTTAGAAAGCCTTGGAAATCGACATGGTGGTGGTGGACTTGCCGAGGAACTTGCCATTTTCGTCGGTCCACACATTCGAATCGGCGTTGGTGTCGGTGTACGCCACGCCCAGGGTCATGCCGCTGCCCAGCTTGCCGAGTTTGCTCAGGTCATAGGCGGCGCTGACTTTCCAGTCGTCGTAGTTCATCGCACTCACGTTCTTGAAGTGGAACGTGCCCCAATGTGCACCCAGGGTCAGGCCGGTGTCACCGACGGGCAGGCTTCCGGAAAGATCCACATAGTAGGAACCGTTGGCGTCGGGACCGATGCCAAACACGGCGTTACTCAGGTAGT
>JBLMYH010000180.1:0-5373 GCA_050258175.1 Hyphomicrobiaceae bacterium | reverse complement strand
CTGTTCCGCGCCTCGCACCACAGCGCGACGCTGGAGATCGAACTGACCCGGCGCAACATCCCTTTCGTGAAGTTCGGCGGCCTCAAGTTCCTCGAGGCCGCGCACGTCAAGGATGTGCTCGCGCTGCTGCGCTGGATCGAAAACCCGCGCGACCGCGTCGCCGGTTTCCGCATGCTGCAGCTGATGCCCGGGATCGGGCCGAAGACGGCGGCGCAGGTACTCGACCTAGTCGCCGGCGCGGAGGACGTGACGATGGCGCTCGGCGAGGCGCGCGTGCCACCTGCCGCCGCGCACGCGTGGCAGGATTTCCTCGGCCTGGTCGACGCGCTCTACCCGCGCGAGCTGCCGTGGCCCGCCGAATTCGAGACCATCGAGGCCTGGTACGCGCCGCATCTCGAGCGCCTTTACGACGACGCGGTCGTGCGCCAGGGCGACATCACCCAGCTCGCGCAGATCGCCCGCACCTATCCGTCGCGCCAGCGCTTCCTCACCGAGCTCACGCTCGACCCGCCCGACGCCACCAGCGACGAGGCGGGCGTGCCGCTGCGCGACGAGGACTACCTGATTCTCTCGACGATCCACTCTGCCAAGGGGCAGGAATGGAAGGCGGTGACCCTGCTGAACGCGGTCGACGGCTGCATTCCCTCCGACCTCGCGACCGGCAGCCCGCAGGAGATCGAGGAAGAACGGCGGCTGCTGTACGTCGCCCTGACCCGCGCCAAGGATCACCTGCAGGTCGTCGTGCCGCAGCGTTTCCACGTCACGCAGCAGACGGGCTACGGCGACCGCCACGTCTATGCGGGCAGGACACGCTTCATCCCGGCCGGCATGGCGAACCTCTTCGAGGCCAGGGTGTGGCCGCAGGCCGCGGCGCAGGCTGCTGCGGGCAGTGCACCGCCAGCCGACGTGGTCGAACTGCTTTCGAAGATGAAGGCAATGTGGAACTGAGAATCGGCGCGGCAGCGCGTCGAGGTTGGCAGTCTGCTTGAGACGTTGGGGCAAATGTGCCAGATTAGAACCGTAGGCACTTTTCCCGGTCGGACCATGAGCACAAGCCTGGAGATCCGAGATGACAACACATCCGCCGATCGTCGCGCCGCATCCTTGGTTGATTGAGCAGATTGCGTTTGACCGCATCGAGCATGGACGCATCGCCGGCGAAGAGACGTGGTTTTATGTGCTTGCCGCGGCGTCGTTTGTGGAGAGTCTGTCTGATTTGTACACACACAATCTGCTGGACCACATGGAGGATGACGCCGAGGCCAGCCAATGGCTGCGCGAGCGGTGGGAACCGGAGGAGCTGCAGCACGGACGCGCATTGCGTCGCTATGTGGAGACGGTGTGGCCCACGTTTGACTGGGAGACGGCATTTGACGGGTTCTGCTCGGACTATCGGCCGTACTGCAAACCCGAACTGCTGGAGCCGGTGCGGGCGCTGGAGATGGTCGCACGTTGCGTCGTGGAAACCGGTACATCGGGCCTGTATGGCCTGTTGCAGCAGATCAGCCCCGAGCCGGTGCTCACCACGCTGGTGGGACATATCCGGGATGACGAAGTGGGCCACTACAAATATTTCTACCATGCCTTCCTGCGTTATCGCGAGCTGGAACGTCCGTCGCGCTGGCAGGTAGCCCGCGTGATTCGGCAGCGACTGGGGGAGATCGGTCAGGAGGATGCCTATCTGGCTGTGAAAAACGCCCATGCAGTGCGCAACCCCGGCCAGGCATTCAGCCTCCAGGACTTTCAGCGGTTTCAACGCGAGGCCGGGCGCTGGGCACGCGTCGACTATCCTTACGAGATGACGGTAAAAATGCTGGTCAGGCCGTTGCGCCTGCCGGGCCTTGTCAACCGCATTGCGCTGCCGCTGCTGCTGCGTCATGCACGGCGCGTGGTGGCGCCCTGATGGAGGGCGACGGGCGATAGCTGCGGCCGTCGCCGGCAGTAACTGGCCGGCTCGGGGTGCCGATGTCGATGCTGCCCCCGGGAGCCGGCCCCAGGGCCGGCGGAATGGCGGGGTGGCGTCATGGTTTTGCGGGCCAGTCTCGCGAGCACCGGGAAAACACGAGCGACGATCATGCCGAGCGCAACCGAACGCGTACCGGAGGCGGCGATGCCGGGCCCCCAGGGGCGGCGCGACGTGTCCAGTACCGTGCTGCTGGCGCTGGCCGCGGTCGCCGGGGTGCTCGCGGGCATCGGCGCCGTGTGCCTCCATTTTTTGCTGGCAGTGCTCCACAGCGCCTTTTTTCTCGGTCATCTCAGCCTCTCTTACGATCTCCGCCAGCACACACCGGCGAGTCCGTTCGGCGTGGCGATCGTCCTGGCGCCTGTTCTGGGCGGGCTGGCGGCGGTCTTCCTGACGCACCGTTTTGCTCCCGAATCGCAAGGCTCGGGGGTGCCTGACATCCTGTGCGCGATCTTTTATCGCCAGGGCCGCGTGCGCCCCAACCAGGCATTGTTTCAGCCCATTGCCACCGCGCTGAGCATTGGCTCGGGGGGATCCGCCGGCCGCGAAGGGCCGTCCATGCACATCGGTGCCGCACTGGCCTCCGGCCTTGCCGGAACGCTGCATTTGCCGACCGCCTGCCGCACGACCCTGGTCGCCTGCGGCACGGCAGCGGGCATCGCTGCCAGCTTTAACACCCCCTGGGGCGGCTGGCTTTTTGCGCTGGAGCTCGCAATGCCGGAATGGCGCGTGCCGGCCGTCCTCGCCGCCCTGATCGCTTCCTGGAGCGGCGCGCTGGTGAGCCGGTTCTTTTTCGGGAATTTCCAGTTGCTCGCGGTCGCGCCGAGCCATATCGGCTCGCTTGAACACTGGTGGGGCTGTCTGGTGCCGGGGGGCTGGCCGGCGTCCTGGCCTGGGTTTTCATCGTGACCATACATCGATGCAAGAACTGGGTGGTGCGCATTCCGGGCAATCGTTACGTCCAGCACGCAGTGCCTATGCTGTGGGTGGGGATCATGATCTATGTCGGTTTTCTCTGGACGGGACGGTATGACGCCGAAGGCGTTGGCTATGCCACCGTGGGCGACCTGCTCCGCGGTGCCGATCTGTCCGGGGGGCTTCTGTTGGCCTTGTTTGCGGCGAAATTCCTTGCGACCGTCCTGACGCTGGGGACGGGAGGCTCGGGAGGCATCTTTTCGCCGGCCTTGTTCCTGGGCGCGAGCCAGGGCGCACTGGCGGCGGCCCTGCTTTCCTCCATCGGCGTACCGGCGCAACCCGTCCTTTGGGCGCTTGGCGGCATGGCCGGGATGGTGGCGGCCACCAGCGGTGCGGTCCTGGGCAGCAGCGTGATGATTATCGAGATGACCGGCCAAGCAGGGATGGCCCTCGCGGTTCTGCTGGCGTCCATCACAGCCTATGCCGTGCGCCGGCTGTTCCTTCAGCAAAGCGGCTACACGCGCAGCCTCGCCGATGGGCCTCAGGCGGTTCCCGAGAATCGTTACGCGCAAATCTGGCTCGGCCGGCGCCGAAGGTAGCCGTTTTGGTTCACGGGACCGTCCATGGCATTGGGGAACCCCCGCCTCGACAGGCGTCCAACTCCCATGCGGGTGGGTTTTGCCCTATCGGGAAGCCGGTGTTCCCGCACGAAAAAAGACTTGTGCGTGCGAAGCGTGGGCTGCATGCCGGCACGACCGCTATCGAGTCTGAGTGACGAAAGGGCCACATCATGAAAATCTTCCAGAAGAAACGCATCGCGGGTTTTGCGGCGCTGGCGCTGTTTTTCACCATCGGGCTGGCCGTCATGTTCGCCGCTCAGGAGGCGCCGACCGCCAACGAGGTCATCCCCGCACCCGCACCCGTGTCCACTCCCGTTGCGGAATCCGTTGTCGCTCCCGCCGAGCAGTTGGGCAGGGCATTCGCGGCGGTGGCGGCGCACATCAAGCCGGCCGTGGTCAGCGTTTACTCGGAGAAGGTGGTGAAGATGCAGTTGCCCGCGTTTCCCTTCCCGTTCGGCGCGGACCTTTTCCGGCAGTTCTTCGGCCAGCAGGCGCCGCCTGGGTCCCAGTTCCGCGAATATCAGGTTCCGCAGAGCGGCATGGGGTCAGGCATGATCCTCGACAAACAGGGCCATATCCTCACCAACTACCACGTGGTGAGCGACGTCGACGAGATCAAGGTGCAGCTTGCCGATAACCGCAGCTTCGAGGCGAAGATCGTCGGCGCGGACCCGAGGACGGACGTTGCGGTCATCCAGATCACCGGCAAGGTTCCGGACGACCTGCCGGTCGTGCAACTGGGGGATTCCGACGCGCTTCAGGCCGGCAACCTCGTCATGGCGGTGGGCGCACCGTTCGGACTTGTGCAGACCGTGACGAGCGGGATCGTCAGCGCCAAAGGCCGCTCGGACGTGGGGATTACCGCCTACGAGGATTTTCTGCAGACCGACGCCCCGATCAATCCGGGAAACTCGGGCGGCCCGTTGGTCAACATGCACGGCGAGGTGATCGGCATGAATACCGCGATCGCCACCGGGGGGAGCGGCCGCTTCGCCGGTGTGGGATTCGCGATTCCTTCGAACATGATCAAGGCCATGCTGCCGACCCTCGTCAAGGGGGGCCAGATTAGCCGCGGGATGCTCGGCGTGGTGATCCAGGACGTCACCAAGGATCTCGCCGCGCAATTCAAGCTGCCCACGGCGGCCGGTGCCCTCGTTGCGCAGGTCAGCAAGGGTTCGCCGGCGGAAAAGGCGGGCCTTCAGGCAGGAGACGTCATCGTGGGCTTCAATGGCAAGGCGGTGCAGGATACGCATCAATTGCGCAATCTGGTCGCGGCCAGCGCGCCCGGAACCCGCGTCAACCTCGACGTCATCCGCAACGGCACGAAGCAGATGATCAGCGTGACGCTCGGCCAGATGGCCGCCGAAACGCCGGCGGCGACGGCGACCACGCCGCCGGGCAAAGCCGCCGACCGCCTGGCCGCGCTTGGCCTGAGCGTGCAGACGCTGACGCCGGAGCTCGCCAAGCAATTCAAGCTGGAGGACCAGACGGGCGTCCTCATTTCTGCCGTCCAGCCGGGCAGCCTTGCCTCGGCAGCCAACCTGCAGGCGGGCGACCTGATCGTCGAGGCCGATCGGATGCCGGTGAGGAATATCGGCGACTTGCACAGGGCGCTGGATGCGGCGGCGAATGATCGGATATTGCTGCTGATCAAGCGGCAAGACGCCAGCTTGTTCGTCGTCTTCCACCTCAGGTGAGCCTCGTGCGGCCGCCCTCAGTCCGGTGTTGAAGCTGCACCCTGGCTTGGCCGTTTCGGGGCGCTGAGCGGCGGGGCGTTTCAATGTCAGTCGGCGTTGCAGCCGCTGGAGAGAACGGCCACGATGGTCGTATCAGCGTTCCGCCGTCTGGCGGCGACGTGAGGTGCTGGATACCGCG
>JBLMYH010000179.1:0-2950 GCA_050258175.1 Hyphomicrobiaceae bacterium | reverse complement strand
GGACCTGCCCTGCGCCGGCTACCGGATCGTGCTGGAGTTGGAAGTCCGTCGTCTCGCCTGCGCGCGCTGTGGCGGCGTGAAGCGCGAGCGACTGGATTTTCTGGCAGACAACCCGCGCTTTACCAAGCGCTTTGCGTTCTATGTCGGACGACGCTGATTGTTGCGCTTGTGATCGACCTGTTCCGGCCGCGCGCGGCGGTGGAAGCCGAGATCCTCGGTTGCGGCAGCAGATCATTGTGCTGCGGCGGGGCAGGTCCGGTCGAGTGTCATTGTTAGCCGTGGATAGGATGGTTCTGGGCTGGGTCTGCCGGCTGTTTCCGAAGACCCGCGAAGCGCTTGCCATCGTTCGGCCTGATACCGTGGTGCGGTGGCATCGCGCAGGTTTCCGCCGTTACTGGCGCTGGAAGTCGAGGCCTCGTTGGGGCCGCCCCGGAGTGCCGGCCGAGCTCCGACAGTTGATCCGGGAGATGAGCGTTGCCAACCCGCTGTGGGGCGCACCTCGCATACACGGCGAACTGGTCAAGCTCGGCATCGACATTGGCCAGACCAGCGTGGCCAAATATATGACGCGAAGAAGAGGGCCGCCGTCGCAAGGCTGGAAGACCTTTCTGCGCAATCATGCGGACGGTATCGCGGCGATGGACCTGTTTGTCGTTCCGACGGTGACCTTTCGGTTGCTGTATGGACTGCTGATCCTGGGGCACGGTCGGCGCCAAATTCTGTGGCTCGGAGTCACGGCGCACCCGACGGCAGAGTGGATCGCGAACCAACTGACGGCGGCCTGCGGCTGGGAACAGGTTCCGCGCTATCTGATCCGCGATAGGGATGCTTGTTACGCCAGTATATTCGTTCGCCGAGTCCGCTCGCTTGGCATTCGCGATCATCCCACATCTGCACGCTCGCCATGGCAGAACGGGTTTGCCGAGCGGCTGATCGGGTCAATCCGGCGGGAATGTCTGGACCACATTGTGGTGACAGGCGAGCAGCAGCTTCGCCACATCCTTGCCTGCTACATGGATTATTATAATGCGGTGCGCACGCACCTCTCATTAGGGAAGGATGCGCCCAATGGAAGGGCCATTCAGCGCCACGGGCGTATCGAAGGACGCCCTATGCTTGGCGGACTCCACCATCAGTACGTCCGGATCTAATTTGCGGTAAGGACGGTCTATTATATTTGCGTACATTGGCCGCACGCCGACCTTGTGCCAAAAATTCTCTCACTGTTGCAAACCCGCCTGCCAATATCCCGTCAAGTGCGGCACCTAGGGCCGGGTACCGTCATGGCTCGCGGTCGATCATGTGCGCCAGCGCCAGCCCGATGCAGCGGTAGGCGGCACCGGAATTGTGCAGACCGTCCCAGCCGACCAGGTCGTCGACGCCGTTTTTGGCCGCCTGCTTCATCAAGGCAAAGCGTGAGAATAGCCCGACATTCTCGCTGTGGGCGACAGCCGCGATCAGCTTCTCCATGGCAGGGGTCGCGGGCAGCTGCCGCAAGGCTGGCGCATATTGCAGGTCCATCAAGATGACGTCGGACTGCGCCTGCTTGAGCCGGCGTACGGCGCCGCGCACGAGAGCCTCAGTATTGGTGGCGACGCCGTGCCAAAGCACATCGTTGGTGCCGAGCTGCCAGATCACCAGATCGGGCCGGAAGCGCAGCACGTCGCCATCGAGCCGGGCGACGTTGCCGGGAATGGCCTCGCCCACCCGCCCGCTGCTGACCATCGTCACGCGCAGCTCCGGATGCTGGCGGAGAAGCTCGGCTTTCAGCACCTGCGGATAGGACGGATCGAAGGTGCCGAAGCCGACGCTGGAAGACGAGCCGAGCGTGACGATGGTGATCGCCCTGCTCTGCCGCAACAGCGCACGCGTGTGCGCCAGAGGGGCACCCAGATCGAGGCGCGCGGCAGAGGAAAGGCAGCGCTCGACAGTGGCCGCCTCGCCCGCGGCCGCAGCCTGCGCCGCGGGGAGCAGCACCAGCGCCGCCACGCCAGCTTTCATGCAAGTCGATAAACCCATTCGTTCACGCGCTTCGGTTTCGCCAGCGCTTTGGCACCCGCAAGTTAGCACGAATGGAAGCACCGTCTCAAAAGCCGTATTCGGCGATCGGCTCGTCTTGCTGACGGCAAGACTTGCGCGCGCGCTTGTCGCCTGCCAAAGGCGACGCACTACTCACGGCATCCGCTGGTGTCGATGGCGGATCAGTACGGCAAAAGCTGTGCGGCGGACGCCCGATTCAAATTACGCGCGCAGGCCAGAGCGGAATCCGATCACGTCGATCGTCATTGCGAGCGAAGCGAAGCAATCCAGAGGCTCATGTGCTCGATGCTGGATTGCTTCTCGCCCTTTCAGGGCTCCTCGTAATGACGGCAGAAATCGGCACCCGCCAGGCGCAAACCGGCGCTGGTGGGTCGAGACTTGTGGTATTTCATGACTGCGGCGGCTCGATCGCGCGCAATCTATTCGCGACAGGCGGGGCCGCGCCAGCGTGGCGTTTTTCACCTGCCCATGACCTGCCCAGGGGGTGAGCTGGGCAGGTCAAAATGCCAGAAAGTGCTTGATTTTATTGGCGCGGGAAGAGACGCGCACTGCTGACCCCCAGATTCGTAGGCTGGTCGACTACATTGATTGCTCAGCGGATTTCTGCAAACCGCGCCGAAAACCACTCAAGGAGTATCGCGGGTTCAAGTAGCCAGCGCATAATTGAGTGAGGCGACGATGGGGTAACCTCTTGAGATTGCAATCGCGTCGAAGGACAAGTTGCCGGCGCTGATCGACGGCCTCATCGCGGCCGTCAGAGCGGGCGAGCTCGACGAGCTCCTGGCCCGCGTCAAGCCGGTCGGCTCGCCCAAGGCCAAGAAGGCAGCGTAGCCGGTCGCGAGGCCGGGGGCGCCGGCGGGTCCCGCCCGGGGGCCGTCGGCGGCCCCTCCTCCTCGCCATGGTCCCCAAG
>JBLMYH010000178.1:0-5251 GCA_050258175.1 Hyphomicrobiaceae bacterium | reverse complement strand
GGATGGCTTCGAGGATGCGCAGCGCGCCGAGGGCGTCGGAGTTGGCGGTGTACTCGGGCTCCTCGAAGCTGACGGCCACATGAGACTGCGCGGCGAGGTTGTAGATCTCGTCGGGCTGCACCTGCTGGATGATGCGGATGAGGCTGGAGGAGTCGGTGAGGTCGCCGTGGTGCAGGATGAACTTGCGGCCGGTCTCGTGCGGGTCCTGGTACAGGTGGTCGATGCGGTCGGTGTTGAACAGCGACGTGCAGCGCTTGATGCCGTGCACTTCGTAGCCCTTGCCCAGCAGGAATTCGGCGAGGTAGGCGCCGTCCTGGCCGGTGACGCCGGTGATGAGGGCTTTTCTGGTCATATCTCTAAACTCAAACAATTAAGCAATACCGAATTGTCTTATCTATAACGTCCGGCTGTCATTTCTTTTGCTGGCAGGCACGCCGACACCCAGCGCCAGCAGCCGATTCCTCAACGGCAGGCCATACGACTTGAGTTCAGTGTAATGACACCACAACACCGCTCGCGCCAGCGCGCCAGGCTGGCTTCACTGGGTACAGCCAGCGCACGTCGAAGCCAGGCGCCAAGCCGCGTAGCAGTTATTCCAGCGCAAGCAGGGCGATGTAGGGCCCAACGGCTGGCCCTGAACGAATATGGAAGACATATCGGAACCGGCGCGGATGCACCGCGCGGATCAAACCATCACTTCGGACCGGTGACGCCCTTGCTGGTCGCGTTGGTGTCAGCAGCGGGCGCGGCAGGCGCCGCCGGGGCTGCAGCCGATTCAGCCGGAGTGGCGGGCTCCTCTTCCTTGCCGGCATCCGCAAACTCGCCCACGTATTCGATCTTCGCTTCGGCCTTCAACTTATCAAGTTCTGCCTTGGCAGCTTTCTGCCGCGCCTCGTTTTGCAGCAGGCGCACGATGGCCGGCTTGGCCTGCTCCAGCGTTACCGGTTGCACCTGAGAGTCGGCCAGCACAATCACCAGCAGGCCTTCAGGTGTATTCACAATCATCGCCTGGCCATCGGGCATCTCAGCCAGCTTGGACAGAAGCGACTGCGGCAGTTGTTCTGCAGGCTTCACGCCCTGCGACGCCTGAATCGGGAATTTTTCGTCTTTCAGCCACGCTGCAAAATCGTTCAGCGTTTTGGAGTCGGCCAACTGTTTGCGAATTGCCTCCTGCTTGTCTTTGGGCGCCTTGATCGAGATTTCCTGCAGGCGATAGATTTTCCGTTTGGTGAACAGCTCCGGGTGCGCGTTGAAGTAATCTGTCACCTCGGCATCGGTCGGTTCGACCGGCGTGCCCAGCTTGCGGCTCATATAGGCCTCGGCCATGATCTGGCGATGCGCCGCATCGAGCGCCTGTATCACTGCTGGATCGCGATCGAGCTTCTCGGACTGCGCCTTCTGTGCCAGAAGCTCCTGATCCACCAGGTGGCGTACCACCTGCAGCGAAGCCGCTTTAGTTTGATCCTTGTCGAGATTGGGAATGCGCTGCAGGGCAAAGTTCACCTGCGCCACTGTCAGTTCGGTGCCGTTGACCTTGGCTGCCACCTGGACGGGCTGTTTTTCTTCCGCCGTCCCGTCACCTTTGTTGCCGCAACCCGCAAGCAGCGTTAAAACCAGCAACGGCAGACACAACTTCTTTAAACCTTGCATTTTTGTCTTCCTCTTTATCCGGATTATTGGAAACTTTGTGCTGGGAATGTTACACCAGGCAAATCACAAAGTTTGTCCGCATGAAGCGAACCGGGTCCCGGAACCGGAATAAAACCCGAGAAATCTCGCGGCGTCTTGAAAATTCAAGGTGCTTCGAACGGGGGCGCTTCCAGGCTCGGCGCGACCACAGTCCAGCCGCCATCACGCCTCTTCTGGCGGTAGCGAATACACGTTTGGCATGCGGTTTTGGCTATCGTATTCGCGGGCCACGCTGCGTTCTCCCAGGCCCGCGCTGTGCTATGCTCGTTCACATTTTCAGGAGTCTGGCGTGGGCAAAATCCTTCTGCTCATCATCATCGGCCTCGTGGTTTACGCAGTGATCCGCAACTACCAGCGCTCGCTCAACAAGCCCTCTGGCACATCGCGCGAACACACCGTCGAGGACATGGTGAAATGTGCGCATTGCGGGGTGAACCTGCCGCGCAGCGAGGCCATCTATTCCGGCGGGGAGTTCTTCTGCACGCTCGAGCACCGCCAACTCGGCAGAAAATGAGCGCTCCGGCAGCCCCCCTGCCGCGTCCGACCACGCCGGGCTATTTCGCGTCCCATTGGCGCAGTCTCGATTACTTCAATCTGTATCGTCTGACACTTGCAGTAGCGCTGGTGTTCACCGGTATTTTGTTCAGCGCTTCGGACCTGTTCCGCGACAGCGCGAGCGAGCGCTTTCAGGGCTACGCCTATGCCTACCTGATGATCGCGGCGCTGTTCGTGCTGGGCATCCGCGCGCGCTGGCCCGGGTTCCAGATCCAGCTCACCGCGCACATCACCGCCGACATCGTGCTGATCATGCTGATGATGTCGACCAGCGACAAACTGGCGGCGAGTATGGGCCTGCTGCTGGCGATTTCAATCGCCTCCGGCGGACTGGTCGGGAGCGGGCGACTGACCCTGTTGTATGCTGCCATGGCATCGATCGCCGTGCTGCTGCAGCACGGTTTCAGTATTCTGAGCGGCAGCCAGGGGCTGGGCAGCTTCTTCCAGGTCGGCCTGCTGTGCACGGGATATTTCGCCATCGGCCTGCTGGCGCATGCGTTGACGCAACGCGCCCTGCGCTCGGAAAAGCTGGCGCAGCAGCAGGCAGATGAACTGGCGCTGTTGAACCGAATCAATGCCTTGGCCATCGAGAACTCGCCCGACGGCCTGCTGGCGGTACGGGGGGACGGTGTCGTGCGGCATGCCAGCCCGCGCGCCCTGACACTGCTCGGCACCACGACGCCGGTGACGCCGGACGTCACCCGGCTGCAAGACTATGCGCCTGAACTGGCGCGCCTGTCTCTGCAGATGCGCCCCGGCGCGACGCTCACGCTGAACACCGCGGCCGCGCAATTGCGGGTGCGCTGCATCCCCCTGGAAACACCGGACGATAGCCGCGTCCTGGTACTGGAGGACCAGAGCCAGGCCGAACAGGCGGCGCAGCGGCTGAAGTTGGCGGCACTGGGGCGGCTCACCGCCAACATCGCGCATGAAATCCGCAATCCTTTGTCAGCGATCAGCCATGCTGCACAGTTGCTGGGCGAGGACACGCATGACACCGCACAGACCCGGCTGACCGGCATCATCGAGAACAACGCACGCCGGCTCGACCGTCTGGTGGAAGAAGTACTGACACTCAACCGGCGCGACCGCCTCAACCCGGTCCGCATCGATGCCGTGGCACTCAAGGCACTGATCGACGAACTGCGTCAGACTGAAGAAATACCGGCGAACGCCGTCATAGTCAGCATGCCTGACAACCTGCATTTTCAGTTCGACCCCGATCATCTGCGCCAGATCGCTTGGAATCTCTTGCGCAACGCCTGGCGCTTCAGCCGCAAGCAGGCGGGCAGTCTCCGCTTCGACATGCGGACCTCGGGAAACAGCGCTCAACTCGAGATCGACGATGACGGTCCGGGCGTCCCGCCGGAACAACAGGGCAAGCTGTTCGAGCCGTTCTTCACCACCGATGCGCAGGGCACCGGACTGGGGCTGTTCCTGGCCCGCGAACTGGCCGAAGCCAATCATGCCACGCTGGCCTATGTTCCCGGTACAGGCGGCGCGCGCTTCCGCCTGAGCCTGCACGGAGGCTAATGAACATGGCTGCCTTCCCGCGTATATTGCTGGTGGACGACGAGCCCGATCTGCTCGACCTGATGGAACTGACGCTGGTCAAGATGGGACTGGAGACCGACCGCGCCACAAGCGTCTCCGAAGCGCAGGCCCGCCTGAAACAGACACACTACGATCTCTGCCTCACCGACATGCGATTGGGCGACGGCGAAGGTCTGGACGTGATCGCGAGCGCCAGCGCGTTGGTTCAGCCGGTACCGGTTGCAGTCATCACCGCCTACGGCAATGCCGGCAACGCGGTGGCGGCGCTGAAAGCTGGCGCGTTCGATTACCTGGCCAAACCGGTGGCGCTCGACCAGTTGCGCGCGCTGGTCAAATCCGCACTGAAAGTCCCTGAGCCCGCCCGGGCAGACGATCCAGCGCGCGACCTGATCGGCCGCTCCGCCGCCATGCAAGACATCCGCGCGCGCATTGCCAAACTCGCGCGCACGCAGGCGCCGGTGCATATTTCCGGCGAATCGGGCAGCGGCAAGGAACTCGCAGCACGGCTGATCCACCGCTTGGGCAGCCGCGCCGATAGGCCCTTCGTCGCGGTCAACTGTGGTGCGATTCCCGAAACGCTGATGGAAAGCGAGTTTTTCGGCTACCGCAAGGGTGCCTTCACCGGCGCCGACACCGACCGCAGCGGCTTCTTCCAGGCGGCCGACGGCGGCACCCTGTTCCTCGACGAGGTGGCCGATCTGCCGCTGTCGATGCAGGTGAAGCTGCTGCGCGTTCTGCAGGAAAAGAAGGTGCGCAAGGTCGGCGCCACCACCGAGGAGCCGGTCGACGTGCGCATCATCAGCGCCACGCACCAGAATCTGTCAGCGCTGGTGGAAGCGAGCCGCTTCCGCCAGGATCTGTACTACCGCCTGAACGTGATCGACCTCGCCATGCCCAGCCTGCGCGACCGCGTCGAGGATGTACCGGAGATGGCGCGTTTTCTGCTCGACAAGCTCGGCGGCGCCGACGTCAAGCTGGATCGCGACGCGGAGAAGGCGCTCTGCGCCTACGCCTTCCCCGGTAATGTGCGCGAACTGGAAAACACGCTGGAACGTGCACTGGCGCTGTGCGAAGACCAGCGCATCAGTGCTGCCGATCTCAACCTGTCCCCTGCCCTACCCGCCTGCACCGCGCCCGACAGCAAATACCCACTACAGGATTATCTCGACCAAATGGAGCGCGCCGCCATTCTCGAGGCGCTGGAGCAGACGCGCTACAACAAGACTGCCGCCGCCCGCATGCTCGGTGTCACCTTCCGCAGCCTGCGCTACCGCCTGGAGCGGCTGGGAATCAATTAGAGATATTGATCCTACGCGTGAAAAAGCCCGGTTTTACGCGGGCTTATGGGTGCAAGGAGAACTGCGACATGGAAACTTCAACTCGAATTCTGCGGCGCAAGACCGTGGAGGACATCACCGGACTTTCGCGTTCGACGCTTTACGCTTTCTCCGGC
>JBLMYH010000177.1:0-13434 GCA_050258175.1 Hyphomicrobiaceae bacterium | reverse complement strand
CGTTTGTCGCGCTGTCCGTGTCATGCAAAACTCCGCTTACGCCCCTCGTTTGCTGCCGCTGCTGATCGCTGCCAGCGTGCTGCCCGCAGCCTCCCATGCCGATACGTCCGCACCCCTGCTGACCGTCGTGGTGGAGGGCACGCCCCCGCTTGTGACGCCGGTCGACGCCGTGGTCGACACGCAGGGGGTGCCCAACGATGCGGCCGAATTGCTGACCCGGGTGCCGGGCGCTGCCGTGGTGCGCAACGGGGCACAGACCGGGATCGTCCAAGTGCATGGGCTGTTCAACGAGCGGGTGCGGGTGCGGGTCGACGGCATGGAGATCACGCCGGCGTGCCCCAATCACATGGATCCACCGCTGCATTACGCGGGGCTGGAATCGCTCGGCGCACTCGAGGTGATCGCCGGCGCCACGCCGGTGAGCCTGGGCGGCGACAGTCTTGCCGGCAGCGTCGAGGCGAAATCGCGGCCGCCGCGGTTTGCCACCGACGCGGCCTGGCAGCCGAGCGCACGCGTCGAAACGGGCTACGCCAGCGGCAACGATGGCAGGCAGGCTGCAGTGGAGATGGGGGCCTTCAATGACGTGCTCAACCTGCGCTACCTCGGCGGCTATCAGTCCGCCGGCAATTACCGATCGGCGCGTGGCGAAGTCGCCGACACCGGCTACACCAACGAACGCCATGCGCTGGCCGCCGCCTACCGGCACGGCGGCGGGGTGTGGGAACTGGAAGCCGGCACCCACCGCGCCAGCGACGTCGGGACGCCGACGCTGCCGATGGACATGGTCAAGGATGATGCCAACCGTGTCCGGCTCGCGTTCAAGGGCGCAACGCCGATCGGCCAGCTCGAGGCCGGTCTGTACCGGCACGAGATCGACCACGTGATGGACAACTTCTCGCTGCGCCCGGTGACCGGCATGCGGATGCAGGCGCCCGCCACCAGCAACGACACCGGGCTGACGCTGGGGCTGGCGAATCCCGCGGCCGGCGGCACGCTGAAGCTGGGGATGGAGGTTCACGCCAATGACTTCGATGTTTACCAGCAGAACTTGAGCCTGCGCGGCGTGCGCCAGGACACCTTCCGCAATGCGTGGCGCGACCGCTACGGCATCTATGGCGAATGGGAAGGCCGCCTGGCGCCGCGCTGGCGCATGAATGCAGGTCTGCGCGGCGACCTGGTGCGCATGGACACCGGCGACGTGGTCGACGTCTTCATGCCCAACACCGCTGCGGCCGCGGCCTTCAACGCTCTCGACCACGCGCGCCGCGACGCCAACCTGGACGGCACGCTGGCGCTAAGCTACGCGCTGCAGCCCGGCCTCAGTCTGGAAGGCGCGCTGACCCGCAAGACCCGCTCGCCGAGCATTCTCGAACGCTATCTGTGGACGCCGACTGCGGCCAGCGCAGGCCAGGCGGACGGCCGTACCTATCTCGGCAACCTGAATCTGGATCCCGAAGTCGCGCACGGCGTGAATCTCGGTATCAAGCTGAAGCAACCGGGCCTGCGCGCCCGGGCCGGCATGTTCTGGCAGGCCATCAGCGATTTCATCCAGGGGCAGCCGATCGCGGCGCTGGACAGCAATGGCCGGCCGGTCCTGCAATACACCAACGTCAATGCGCGGCTGTGGGGCGGTGAGGCATCCCTGAACAAGCGCTTCGGCGCACTCGACCTGGGTAGCTGGGTAAGCTTCACGCGCGGCGAAAACACCGACAACGGCGACAACCTCTATCGCATCGCCCCGCTGCGCGGCGGCCTCTCTGTCGACTACCGCATGCAGGCCTGGCGTGTCGGCGGAGACTGGATTCTGAGCGCGCGCAAGCATACGGTTGCGACCTACAACGGCGAATTGCCGACACCGGGCTATGGCGTGCTGAATCTGCACGCCGGGATCACGCCGCTGAAGAACCTCAACCTGAGCGCGGGCGTCGCCAACGTGTTCGACAAGCCCTACTACGATCCGCTCGCGGGCGTGAACCGGGTGGCGGGCGGCGTGGTGCCGCCGGGCACCATCATGCCCGGCATGGGGCGCTCGCTGTATGTGAAGCTGGACTGGACCTACTGATGCGCGAGGCCTGCGACGATCTGCCGCACCGAGCGGCGCGCGCAAATTTGTTATCGTGCGGAAATCTGATCAAGCTGATGTGCGCGGAAGATGAAAACAGGCCTGCTCGCACTGCCTCTGCTGTTGCTCCCGCTGGTCTCCGCGGCCAGTTGCGGCTCGGCGTTCTGCACGATCAACACCGACTGGGATACGCAGGCGCCGTGGCAGGACGATGCCACGCGCCTGGACCTGCACATGGAATATATCCGTCAGGACCAGTTGCGTTCCGGCACTGACAAAACCGCGGCCTCGGGCACGCCGGGCGAGCACGACGAGATCAGGACCCTGAACCGGAATTTCGTCGCAAGCCTGAGCCATGCGTTCAGCCCGTCCCTGGGGTTGGCGCTGCAGGTCCCGCTGGTGGCGCGCAATCATGCGCACGTATTCAATGGCGTCGGCGGGCCCGAACCGGAAAGCTGGAACTTCACCCGGCTCGGCGACCTGCGCGTGCTGGCGCACCTGCGGCTGGACGATGCGCAATCACCGCATGGCCGCGCCTATGGCCTGATTGCTGGCGTCAAGCTGCCCACCGGTTCGATCAAGGTGCGCAATGACGCCGGCGAGCTGGCCGAGCGCTCCTTGCAGCCCGGCACCGGCTCCACCGATCTGATTGCGGGCGGCTTCGCCTCGGGCCATTTCGCCCTGGCCAGCTGGCATACCCAGTTGAACTGGCAGCATGCCGTCAGCGCGCGGCAGGATTATCTGCCGGGCGACCACGTCGGCCTGGATGCAGGGGTGGCGTACCCACTGGGCACGGTGCGTGCGCTTGCGCAGATCAACCTGCTCTGGCGCGGCCGTGATTCCGGCCTCAATGCCGAGCCGGCTGACAGCGGCGGGAAATACGCCTATTTTTCGCCTGGCGTGGCGCTGCCGCTCGGGGCCGACACGCAGCTTTACGGGCTGGTCCAGCTGCCGCTGTACCAGAATGTCAACGGCGCGCAGCTGACGGCGGACTGGGCCGCGACGCTGGGCTTGACGACGCGTTTCTGAGAAGAGAGGACCTGAAAATGAAACTGAATGGATGGATGATCGCAGCAGCCGCCAGCCTGGTGGCGCAAGCGGCCTGGGCGGCCAATATCAGCGTGACCGACGCCTGGGCGCGCGCCACCGTGCCGGGCCAACCCGTCAGTGGGGCCTACATGCGGATCCAGTCCGACGCCGATGCGCGCCTGCTCGGCGTGTCCAGCGCAGTCGTGCCACGGGTGGAAGTGCATGAAATGAGCATGGACGGCGGCGTGATGCGCATGCGCGAGGTGAAGGCGATCGACCTGCCCAAGGGCAAGACCGTCGCGCTCGAACCCGGCGGCTATCACATCATGCTGATGAATCTGAAAAAACCGATCGCGGCAGGCGATGTCATCCCGCTCACGCTGGTGGTGGAGTCGGACGGCAAGCGGCAGACGGTCGAGGTGAAGGCCGAGGCACGTGCCATGGGGAGCGGCGCCATGCGGCACGGCGCGGACTGAACCACGCAGTTCGGCCGCCGCTCGCGGGAGGCATTCTCGCCGGACCGCACCAGTTCGGCGCATCGTGACACCCGCTCGTGCAGCTTGTCACGCCGTGGCCGGTCAGCAGGGTGTGCGCGCCAGGTCGGCGAATTGAGCGTCCTTGGTTCCGCCTGCGCAGCGTGCGGCCGCCTTTGGCGGGGGCGCTTGAAGCGGCAGGCCGAGCCGGCGTGCGCGTGTCGCAAAGGCCTGCGCGCCGCCTTTTTTATTGGCGTAAAATCCGCGCAATCGTATCCGGAGCCGCCATGACTACGCCTCACACCGCCGCCGAGAAGGCCAATATCCTGTCCGAGGCCTTGCCCTACATCCAGCGTTTCTACGACAAAACCATCGTCATCAAATACGGCGGCAACGCCATGACCGAGCGGCATCTGATGGAAGCCTTTGCCAAGGACGTGGTGCTGCTGAAGCTGGTGGGGATGAACCCGGTGGTGGTGCACGGCGGCGGCCCGCAGATCGCCGGCCTGCTGCAGCGCATCGGCAAGCAGAGCGAGTTCATCCAGGGCATGCGGGTGACCGACGAGGAAACGCTGGACGTGGTGGAAATGGTGCTCGGCGGTCTGGTCAACCAGGATATCGTCACCCTGATCAACAAGCATGGCGGCCGCGCGGTGGGGCTGACCGGCAAGGACGGCAATTTCATCCACGCCAAGAAGATGCTGGTGAAAAGCAAGGAAAAGGCCGACGAGATGCTCGACATCGGCCAGGTCGGCGAAATCACCAGCATCGACCCGGAAATCATCCAGGTCCTGGATGCGCGCGATTTCATCCCGGTGGTGGCGCCGCTCGGTACCGACTCCGAGGGCAACGCCTACAACATCAACGCTGACGTCGCGGCGGGCAAGATCGCCGGCGTGCTGCAGGCGGAAAAGGTCATCTTCATGACCAACACGCCGGGGGTGCTCGACAAGCAGATGCAGCTGCTGACCGGGCTGACGCCGCGCGAAGTCGACGAGCTGATCGACGACGGCACCATTTCCGGCGGCATGATTCCCAAGGTCGGCTACGCGGTCGATGCAGTGAACAGCGGGGTGAAAACCGCGCACATCATTGACGGCCGCGTCGAGCACGCCCTGTTGCTGGAAGTCTTGACGCCCGAAGGGGTCGGCACCCTGATCAGGCGCGCCTGAGTCACCCGTTATAATCGCGTTGCCTGCAAGCAACCTGCACGCGGCGGCAGAGGTGGGACCCGCCGTGGCAGGGCAAGATTCTGAAAGTTGAGTTGATGGAACAGCAAGAGCAAGGGATGGGGCGTCGCCAGTGTGACGTGCTGGTGATCGGCGGGGGCCCTGCCGGATCAACGGTGGCGCCGCTGCTGGCGGAAAAGGGTTACCAGGTCGTGCTGCTGGAAAAGGCGCGCCACCCGCGCTTCCACATCGGCGAGTCGCTGCTGCCGGCCAATCTGCCGCTGTTCGAGCGGCTCGGCGTGGCAGACCAGGTGAAGGCGATCGGCATGGAAAAATGGGCGGCCGAATTCGTATCGCCCTACCACGACATGAAGCAGGTCTTCCATTTCGCCGATGCCTGGGACAAGTCGATGCCCCATGCTTATCAGGTCAAGCGCGCCGAATTCGATGACATCCTGATCCGCAATGCCGGTAGGAAGGGCGTCGAGGTGCACGAGGGCTGCAAAGTCAATGCGGTCGACTTCCAGCCCGACGATACAGCGGTGGTCCGTGCCCGTCATGACGACGGCAGCGAAGCCGAATGGCAGGCGCGTTTCGTCGTCGACGCCTCCGGCCGCGACACCTTCCTGGCGCATCGTTTCCAGATCAAGCACCGCAACCCCCGGCACAACAGCTCGGCGGTCTATGGCCACTTCGCCCACGCCCGGCGCAACGAAGGCCAGGCCGAGGGCAACATCACGATCTTCTGGTTCGAGCACGGCTGGTTCTGGTTCATCCCGATGATGAACGACACCACCAGCGTCGGCATGGTGACCTGGCCGTACCACATGAAGACCAAGGGATCGCGCAGCCTGCAGCAGTTCCTGATGGACAACATCGCGACCTGTCCGGCGCTGGCGATGCGCCTGGAGGATGCGCAGCTGAAGACCGAGGTCGAGGCGACCGGCAACTTCTCGTATGTCGCGGAACGCAACCACGGACCGAACTACCTGCTGCTGGGTGATGCGTACGCCTTCATCGACCCAGTATTCTCGTCCGGCGTGTGGCTGGCGATGAACAGCGGCGTGATCGGCGCCGAGGCCGTCGACGCCTGCCTGAAGAACCCGGCCGCCGCGTCGGCCGCGCTCAAGCGCTTCGATGCGCAGATGCAGCGCGGGCCGAAGCAGTTCTCGTGGTTCATCTATCGGGTCACCAACCCGATCATGCGCGACTTCTTCATGGGCCCGAAAAACGTCTTCCGGGTGAAGGAGGCGCTGCTGTCGGTGCTGGCCGGCGACATCTTCGGCAGGACGCCGATCTGGCGCTCGGTCTGGATCTTCAAGGCGCTCTATTACACCGCCAACCTGTTCCAGCCCCGGCGCGCCTTCATGGCCTGGAAACAGCGGCGCTTCAACATCCGCAAGGTCGACGACCCGGCCCTGTACAACGCGTAGTGACGCTGCAATTCCATTCTTCGTCGTCCTGCGCGTCTCTGGGCAAAGGATGTGAACTCGGTGGCGTGCTGCTGGGTCAGCAGGTCCCTGCGCCTGCGCCCGGCTGGCCGGTCCAGACGATCTGTGCGCCCCTGCTGGGGGTGGACATCGAGGCGGTCCAGGAAACCTGGCTGCGCGCCGCGCCGTCCCGGCATGGCGTGAGTGAGGGCATCAGCTGGCGGCGGGCGGACGACGTGCTGTTCGGCGTCATCAATCTGGACGAATCCGAGTTTGCAGTGGTCACCGACCGGCCGCCGCTGCAGGCCGCCAGCGAGGATGCCTACGGGCGCATTTTCCGCCTTCTCGATGCGCAGAAGTTGCCGCATCTGTGGCGCGTCTGGAACTACATGGCCGACATCAATGTCGAGACGCATGGGCTGGAGCGCTACCGCCAGTTCAACGTCGGCCGCCAGGACGCGTTCATCGCCCATCGGCGCAGCGCCACCGGCAACGTGCCGGCGGCCTGCGCCATCGGGCTGGACGGCGGACCCCTGTCGATCGCCTTCCTGGCCGGGCAGGCGCCCGCCGTGCCGTTCGAGAATCCCCGCCAGGTGAGCGCCTACCACTACCCGGCCGAATACGGTCCGCGGACGCCGCTGTTCTCGCGCGCGGCGCTGGTGCACCCGCCCGGGCAGGAGATCCTGTTCGTTTCCGGCACCGCCAGCATCGTCGGCTACCAGACGATGCATCCCGACGACGTCGCCGGTCAATGCCGCGAGGCGATGGCCAACATCGCCGCAGTCGTTGCCGAGGCCAATCGCGCGGCACGCTCCCGGCCATTCTCGCTCGACGAACTGGTTTACCGCGTCTACGTGCGGCATGCGGCCGATTTTCCGGTGGTCCGCGACGCGCTCGCGCCGCAGATCGGCGGCGCGGAAGCGCTCTACGTGCAGGCCGACATCTGCCGCGCCGACCTGCTGCTCGAAATCGAGGCGATGGCCTCGCATACGCTGCAACAAGAGTGATGGACGCCGCACGCAGCTTGGCTGTCGCGCTGACGCTGGCGCTGGCTTTGCCGGCTGCGCAGGCGAGCGAGGACGTGCCGTTGTGGGAACTGGGGGCCGGTGTTGCCGCGCTGAGTTTTCCGGCCTATCGCGGCGCGGACCAGACCACGAATTTCCTGATGCCGATCCCCTATTTCACCTATCACGGCAAGATCTTGAAGGCCGACCGCCACGGCATACGCGGCCAGCTGTTCGGGTCCGACCGGCTCGATCTGACGGTGTCGGCGGCCCTGTCGCCGCCGGCGGCCAGCAAGGACATCGTCGCCCGCGCGGGCATGCCGGATCTCGAGGCGACCTTCGAGATCGGCCCGGAGCTCGACCTCACGCTCTGGCGATCGGAAAACCGGGCGCGCTTCCTCAAGCTGCGGCTGCCGCTGCGCGCCGCCTATACGCTGGAAGGTCCGCCGCGCGACATCGGCTGGGTGGCTCACCCGAAGCTGAACCTGGACGTGACCGACATCGCGGGTCTGCCCGGCTGGAATGTCGGCCTGCTGGCCGGCCCGCTGTTTGGCGACGAGCGCCAGAACGCCTATTTCTACGGCGTCGCCCCGCAATACGCGACCGCCGACCGGCCGGCCTACGCTGCCGATGCGGGTTATGCCGGCATGCAGTATCTGGCAGCGGTGTCGAAGCGCTTCCGGAAAATCTGGGTCGGCGCCTTCGTGCGCTACGACAGCCTGGCCGGCGCGGTCTTCGAGGGCAGCCCGCTGGTCCGCAGCAAGGATTATTTTGCGGGCGGCGTCGCCGTTTCGTGGATATTCGGCGAGTCGTCGACCCGTGTGCGCGTCGATGACTGAACGCCAGCGTTTGCGCAGCCTGCTGTGGGGCATCTACGAATACGTCGCCATGATTCTCGGTCTGGCGGCGCTGGCGGCGATCTGCCTGGTCTGGCTGCCTTTTGCGCTGCTGCTCCATCCGCTGCTGCCGCGCCGCATCGGCCAAACCCTGGGGCGGGCGGTCATTTCCGGCGGTTTCCGGGGCTACCTCGGCTTTCTCGAACTCGCATGCGCCTGTCGCTTCGACCTCGCCGAACTCGATCGCCTGCGCGACCAGGGACCGCTGATCGTCGCGGCCAATCATCCGTCCCTGCTCGACGCGGTGATGATCGTCTCGCGTCTGCCGAATGCGGTCTGCGTGATGAAGGCGAGCCTGCTGGACAACATCCTGTTCGGTGCGGCGGCCCGCCTGGCGGGCTATATCCGTAACGATGCGCCGCTCGAAATGATCCTGCGCGCGCGCGAGGAATTGCGGCGTGGCGGGCAACTCGTGATCTTTCCGGAAGGCACGCGAACGGTGCGTTTTCCGGTCAATGCCTGCCAGCCTGCAGCCGGCCTGATCGCCAGGCGTGCGGACGTGCCGGTGCAGACGCTGCTCATCGATTTTTCCTCGCCCTATCTCGGCAAGTCCTGGCCGCTGTTCCGGCCGCCCCTGCTGCCGCTCTCGTTTCGCATCCGCCTCGGTCGGCGCTTCCCGCCGCCGAACGATTTTGGCCTGTTCGCCGCCGAGCTCGAGGCCTACTTCAGCGTGGAAGCAAGCCCCTATCCGCCGCCGAGCGCCGCCTGAAGCCATGTCTTCTTCCGTCTCGTCGACCCATCTCGTCCTGATCCCCAGCTACAACCCCGGCCCCCAGGTGCTGGAAACGGTGCGCGCGGCGCGCGCGCAGTGGGCGCCGGTGTGGGTCGTGGTCGACGGCAGTACCGACGGCAGCGGTGAGTCATTGCAGGCGCTGGCCGCCGGTGACCCCGGCCTGCGCGTCATCGTGCTGCCGCAGAACCGCGGCAAGGGGGCGGCGGTGCTGGCCGGCATCACCGAGGCCGCCGCTGCCGGCTATACGCATGCGCTGACCATGGATTCGGACGGCCAGCACCCCGCCGAACTGATTCCCGCGTTCATGGCGACGTCGCGCGCCGAACCGGGCGCGATGGTGCTCGGCAAGCCGGTGTTCGGGCCGGAGGCGCCGGCCTTGCGCGTCAAGGGCCGCAAGGTGTCGAACGGCTGGGCCAACCTCGAGACGCTGTGGATGGGCGTCGGCGACTCGCTGTATGGCTTCCGTGTCTATCCGATCGCGCCGCTCGCGCGCATCATGCGGCGCAACCGCTTCATGCGCCGCTTCGACTTCGATCCGGAGGCCGTCGTCCGCCTGTGCTGGGCCGGGGTGCGGCCGCTCAACCTCGATGCGCCGGTGCGCTATCTGTCAGCCGCAGAGGGTGGCGTCTCGCACTTCAAGTACCTGCGCGACAACGCGCTCTTGACCTGGATGCACACGCGGCTCTTCCTCGGTTTTTTGCTACGTCTGCCGCTGCTGGTCGGGCGGCGGTTTCTGAAACCCACCTCACGACCCATTCCATGACCGACAACATCCCGCGTCAGGCGGCGCTGAAGGCAGATGCGCGCCTGACGGCCTATTTCGTCAACGAAGACGAGCGTCGTGCCGTCACCCGTGACATGTTCGACCAGGCGGCACCCGGCTATGACCGCGCAGAAGGACTCACCGCGCTGGGCAGCGGTGCCTGGTACCGGCGCGAAGTCCTGCGCCGCAATGGCCTGCGCGGGGGCATGTCGCTACTCGACGTGGCTGCCGGCACCGGACTGGTGACCGTGGCCGGGCATGAGCTGGTGGGCCCGACCGGACGGGTCATCGCCCTCGACCCCTCGCCCGGCATGCTCGCCGAACTGCGCAAGAAGGTGGCCGTCGAGACCATTGAGGCCTACGCGGAATCGATCCCGTTGCCGAATGATCATGTCGACTTCGTCTCGATGGGCTACGCCCTGCGCCACGTCGGCGATCTGGACCGGGCCTTTGCCGAGTACCTGCGCGTGCTGCGCCCGGGCGGCCGCGTCTGCATCATGGAAATCAGCCGGCCACGCAGCCGCCTGGCACGGGCACTCATGCGCTTCCACATTCGCGCCGTCGTTCCGTTGCTCGCCCGCCTGACACGCAGCCAGGCCGAGGTCAAGCGCTTGTGGGAATACTACGGCGACACCATCGAAGCCGCGATCGAGCCGGAGCGCATTCTCGACGCGATGCGCCGCGCCGGCTTCGCCGAAGTGAACTGCTCCGTCAGCCTGGGAATCTTTCGCGAGTACACCGGCTGCAAGGCGTGAGCACCCCCGAGACTTTCCTGATCGCCATGGCGATCATCTTCACCGTGCCGTGGCTGCTCTGGCGCGTCGGCAACACGGACTACTACGCGCCGCTGGTCGTGGTGCAGATCGGCGCCGGCATCCTCTTGGGCCCGGGCATCCTCGGCCGCGCCTTTCCCGATTATTACGCCTTCGTCTTCAACCCGGCCGTGGTGCAGTCGCTCAACGGCATCGCGTGGTGGGCGGTGATGCTGTTCGTGATGATCGCGGGGGTCGAACTCGACCTGAAACAGGCCTGGGCACACCGGCGCGAATCCGGCATTACCGCGGGTCTCGCGCTCGGCACGCCGCTCGTTTTCGGCAGCGCCGCGGCCGCCGTGCTGCTGGGCTTCGATGGCTGGATGGGCCCGCAGGCGCTGACCTGGCAATTCGTGCTCGGCGTCGGCATGGCCTGCGCGGTGACGGCACTGCCCATTCTGATTCTGTTCATGGAAAAGCTCGAGGTCCTGCGCCAGCCGATCGGCCAGCGCATCCTGCGCTATGCCAGTCTCGACGACGTCGCGATCTGGGGCGTGCTGGCACTGATCCTGATGGACTGGCAGCGGGTCGGCAGGCAGCTCGCCTTCCTCGTCGCCTTCGCCGTGATCGGCATGCTGTTCCGCCGCCTGATGGCGCGCCTCGCCGAGCACGACCGCTGGTACGCCGCGCTGATCTGGCTCGCCGCCTGCGCCTTCGGCGCCGACTGGTCCGGACTGCACTTCATGGTCGGCGCCTTCCTCGCCGGCGCGATCATGGATGCCGAATGGTTCGACCAGGACAGGATGGACCGGCTGCGCCATCACGTCCTGCTGGTCATCATGCCGGTGTTCTTCCTGTCGACCGGCCTGCGCACCAACTGGGCCGTCGGCGGCGACGCGGTGTTCCTCGCGGCGGCGCTGCTGCTGGCCGCCGCGGTCGCCGGCAAGCTGATCGGGGTCCATCTCGCCGGTCGCGTCCTGCGCTGGTCGCCGGGCGAGGCGGCGATCATCGGCTGGCTGCTGCAGACCAAGGCGCTGATCATGATCATCTTCGCCAACATCCTGCTCGACAAGGCAATCATCAGCAGCGAGACCTTCACCGCGCTGCTGCTGATGGCGGTGGCGAGCACCATGCTGACGGTGCCGATGGTGGCGCCGCGGCTGGCGCGTCTGCAGGCCCTGGTCCGGCGCGCCGCCTGAGCGCGGGTTCAGATCATCGCGCCGTTGATCGAAATGACCTGCCCGGAGATGTAGGCCGCCTTGTCGGACGCGAGGAACGCGACCAGCTCGGCGACTTCCTCCGGCTGGCCGGCGCGCTGCATCGGTACCAGCTTCTTCAGCGTCGCGGCGTCGAACGCGCCTTCGCTCATGTCGGTGGCGATGACCCCCGGCGCCACCGCGTTGACCGTGATGCCGCGGCTCGCCAACTCCAGCGCCAGCGACTTGCTCGCCGAATGCAGCGCGCCCTTGGCCGCCGAATAGTTGACCTGGCCGCGGTTGCCGGCGATCGCCGCGACCGAGGACAGGTTGACGATGCGCCCCCAGCGCGTGCGGATCATCGGCAGGGTCAGCGGCTGGGTGACGTTGAAGAATCCGTTCAGCGAAACGTCGACCACGCGATCCCACTGTTGGCCGGACATGCCGGGGAACACCGCGTCGTCGTGGATGCCGGCGTTGTTGACCACGATCTGGATGGCGCCGCCTGCGAGCAGCGCGTCCAGTGCCGCCGCGGTCGCGGCGCGGTCGGTGACGTCGAAGGCGACGGCCTCGGCGCTGCCGCCGGCAGCGCGAATCTCGGTGGCGACGGCGGCGGCCTTGTCGAAGCCGCGGTTGGCGTGGACGATGAGGTGATGGCCGTCGGCGGCAAGGCGCCTGCAGATCGCGGCGCCGATGCCGCCGCTGCCGCCGGTGACGAGCGCGCGTTTCATGATGATCTGTCCTTCACAGGGCTTCGGCGTCGAGCACCACGGCGGCACGGCCTTCGAGCAGGCAGCGGCCGGCGTGGTCGAGCGAGAATCGATAGAGGATGTGGTTGGCGTCGCCGGACAGACGTTCGGCGCGTACCTCGAGTTCGCCGGCCACGTCGTCGAGGCGGGCGAGGTGCAGCGTGACGCTGCGCACGCTGGTCAGGTAGCCCTGGCGTGGCGGCGCATCGTCGCCGGCGATCAGGGCGCCGTGCAGCGCCATCGCCTGCGCGGCGTATTCGATGCCGGCGGCGGCGCCGAGGCGCCCCGCGGCGCGCAGCGGGTTGGCCGGATCGGTGTGGCTCACGGCACGGCAGACGATGGCCGTGTCCGAATGCTCGAGCACGGCGTCGAGCAGGCACATGGTGCCCTGGTGCGGAATCCGGGCGGCGATCCCGTCGCGGTCTAGCACGGCTCGACGTCCAGCGTGAGCTGCATCGGCGGCAGGTAATCGAGGCAGATCTTCCCGCGCTCCCCCGTCGCCAGCTTTTTCAGCAGCGGCAGCGCGCGCAGCGCCGGGATGCTCGAGCGCAGGGTCTCGAGGGCGGCGTCGGCCAGCGCTCCGGCCGCATCGGCCGTCGGGCCCGCCGCGACCGAGGCCAGCGCATGCGGGCCGCGCTCGGGACTCAGCAGCAGGGCGACGCCGCCGCAATCGGGAATGGGGCGCACGGCGTGCAGCGGTTCGGGGTATTCGCTGTCATAGGCGACCAGCAGCACCGGCCGGCGATCGAGCGCCACCTGCGCGAGGGCGTCGAGGAGCCCCGCGCCGAAGCTCGCGTCGTAGGCGCAGATGACCTGGCACGGCGCCATCGCGCCGGTGGCGATGCCCCAGTAGCCGGCGGCGGCGTTGTGCACCGAATTGTGGAAGCGCGTCGGCGAGATCTGGCGGTCGTCGCCCGCGAGCTGTTCGCACAGCGCGTGGCAGTTGTGGCCGTCGGCACCGGATGCGGCGAACACGGTCGCCAGCGCCGCCGCGTCGGCGCCGGCGTGGGCGACGGCCTCCAGGCCGACGGCGAGCGCGGTCTTGACGACCCGGCTGGCGCGGCGGCGCTCGGCCGGCGGCAGGAGAGTGGGGGCCGGCAGCACCGAGGGCGCGGCGGCATACGGCTGCTCGCCGCGCAGCACCGCGCGTGCGGTCGGCCAGTCCGGCAGGCCGGGGG
>JBLMYH010000176.1:0-4820 GCA_050258175.1 Hyphomicrobiaceae bacterium | reverse complement strand
GAAGAACGGAATGTTGTAAGAGGCCGCGAGCTGATAGAAGTCCATATGATTGGAGACGATGACGGGAATCTCCATGCGCAGATTGCCGGCGCGATAACGGTAGAGCAGGTCGTTGAGGCAGTGGCCGTGCTGTGAGACGAGGATCATCACCCGCGGCTTGAGCGCCCCATCGTGGAACTGCCAGGACATGGCGAATTCTTGGCCGAGGGGGCCGAACTCGGCGCGCAGCCGCGCCCCATCGATCTCCGGCCGGCTGATGGAGAACAGCACGCGCATGAAGAACAGCCCGGTCTCGGCGTCGTTGAACTGGGCTGAGTCGATGATGTTCCCGCCGCGCTCCAGGAGAAAGCCGGAGACGTTGTAGACGATCCCGGTGCGGTCCGGGCAGGAGAGCGTGAGGATGTAGTTGGGCAGCGCCTGCGTCATGATAGGCGAATCAGCAGTCCGGGGTCGCGACCGAACGCGGATTAGAGCACAGATCGCCTCGTCTTGCCTGCCGCGGCGCGGCAGGCGAAGACGCTGGGGGCCACCCTGGCCCAGGGGCGATCAGGTGAACATGTCGGCGGTGATGTTCTTGAACCAGCTATAGGCGTGCTGAGCCTCGAGGGCCCGCACTCGCGGCGCGGCACTGGCCGGCGACACACCGCCGGAGTCCGGCACCGCTTTGATGGCGCCATCCTGAAGCCGATAGACTCCTGCGACGGAGATGCCATAGTCGGGGGCGATCACGCTGTAGCAGGTATTGACGTAGGAAGTCTCGGGAAGCGGGGCCGCGTTGATCACCGCCACGATGGCCGCCGCCGCCACCTTGGCCTCGGAGTTTGCGGAATAGCCGGACTTGGGCATCTCGCCGGCAATGCAGGAATCGCCGATCACGTACACGTCTTTGTGCAGGGTCGATTCGAACGTTTTCTGATCCACCGGACACCAGCCCTTGGCGTCGACCAAGCCGGCCGACTGGGCGATCGCTCCGGCCTTCTGGGGCGGGATGACGTTGATGACATCGCCCTTGAACTTCTCCACCTGGGCCTGCACCGTCATGGCAGCGGCGTCCACGCCCTCCACCGCACCGCCGGCGGCGCCGGACACCCACTCGATCATGTCGCCGTAGTAGTGCTTCCAGCCGGTCTCGAACAGCCCCTGCTTGGAGAAAGCGTCTTTGGGATCGAGGATGACGATCTTCGACTTGGGCTTGTGCCGCTTGAAGTAGTGGGCGATCTGGGCCGCCCGCTCGTAGGGTCCGGGCGGGCAGCGGAAGGGATTCGGCGGCGCCACGATGATGAGCCTGCCGCCGTCGGGCATGGCCGCGATCTGCTTCCTCAGGAGCAGCGTCTGAGGGCCCGCCTTCCATGCGTGTGGCATTTCCTTGTCCGCCACCGCCTGGCTGTAGCCGCGAATCGCCTCGTACTTGAAATCAACCCCCGGTGACACGACCAGCTTGTCGAACTGGTAGGTGTTGCCGCCCGCCACCTTGACTTTTTTCGCCGCCGCGTCGATCTCCACGACTTCGCCGATCACCAGATCGACCCCGTACTTCCCGGCCAGCGTGTCGTAGCCGAAAGTCAGCGTGCCGATCTCGCGCTCGCCTCCCAGCACTTCGTTGCTGAACGGGCACGAGATGAAGGACTTGTTCCGTTCGATGAGGGTGACCTTGATGCTGGGGTCGGCCATGCGCAAGTACTTGGCGGCAATCGTTCCGCCGTAACCGCCGCCCACGATCACGACCCGGGCCTTAGGCGCAGCGCCGCGCGCGACGAGCGGCGTCAGACCCAGCACGCCGACGCTGGAGGCCGCTCCAGCGAACTTGAGAAATTCCCTACGACCGAATGCTGTCATGGCGTACCCCTTTACTTGACGCTCGCATAGTACTGGCTCAAGGCCTTGATCTCCGCGTCCGAGAGCTTCTGTACCCGCTCGTGCATTTTTCGCGGATCCTGAGTCGCGATCTCGATGTCATGGAGATCCCGCAGTTGGTTGTACGTATACTGGGGCCATTGACCGGCGAGCCGCGGGGTCTCGAGCACATTCTTCTCCCCCGCCTTACCGTGGCAGCTCGAGCAGAGCTCTTCGTGAATCTTCATGCCCGCTTTCACAGCCTTCCGGTCCGCGTCCACCGGCGCAGGCTTCCACGGCATCTCGCCGAAATAGGCGGCGATGGTGGCGAGTTCCTGGTCGCTGTAGCCGCGCGCGATGCGGCCCATGATGGTCGATTGGCGCAGGTCACGCTTGAAATCGAGCATCGCCGTGAGCAGGTAGCGCTTGCTCAAACCGGCGATGCTCGGCGTGGACTCACCGGCGCTGTGGCCGTTGGTCCCGTGGCAACCGGCACAAGTCTCGCCGAGCGAGGCGCCGCTTCGGACCGGCTCGGCGGCAAACAGCACCGAAGAAAAGAACCCCGCGATCAGCGCGGAGCCAATCAGACACTTTCTGTTCATTCCTTGTCCTCCCATCCGTTCGCCGGCGCGCCTGCGGGCGCACCGCAAGCGGGGCTAGTGCGGCTGGCGCGGTACGACGCCGTCGTCGCGGCCATCGAGCCACGCCAGCACCTGATCGATCTCTTGTCTGCGGGAAGGCTTCAGACGCAGCGCCTCCGCCAGCGCGGCCCGCGCCAGCGGATACCGGCCCTGATGCAGGTAGGCCATGCCCAGACCGACGAAGGCGTCGGCGTTGGCAGGATCGAGCCCGATGGCGGTCTTGAACTGGCCGATGCTTTCGCCATGCTGCTGGCGCAGCAGCAACACGCCGCCCAGGCGCGTATGGGCGATGCTCGATCGGGGCTCGGCCGCAACCGCCTGGCGGTAGGTCGCCAGAGCGTCGTCCAGGTTCCCGGTCTGCGTCTGGCGCGCGCCCAACTCCAGCAGCGTTTCCGCGCGAAGCGAGGCGCAAGCGCCCAATCCCACCAGCATCAGAACGAGTCCAGCGCCGCGCCGCCAATTCATCTTGACCTCCCCTCCCCGCCGCGGGCGGCCCGGCAAGCCGGCCCGCACCGCCTTCCCCGCGCTGCCCTTACTTCAGGGCGCCCTTGCCGTAGCGCTCCTCGAAGCCCCGGCGCACCTTCTCGATCTGATCCTTGTTCATGCCCTCGAAATACCATGCGTGCCCTTCGATCGGCTTGAAGTATTTGGCGAGCAACTCGTCGGCCTTCTTCTCGTTGCCGTCCTTCTTGCGGACCACTTCCTTCAGGGCAGGGATGAACTCAAAGTACGTGTGCTTGGCCACTTCGTACATGCCGTGCCACCAGGTGTAGTCCGGCCCGCTCATCGAAGCGCCGTGACGGGCGCGACGGCCTTCGTGATGCCAGATCTCCCACCAGATCCACTCGATTTCTTCGTCGAACGGCGCCGCCGTGATGTAGCCCTGCGTCTTGAGATCGTCCATGATGGCCGCGATCGGCTTGGCGAATTTCTCGTTGTAGAGTTCGACGACGTCGTCGAACTGCTTGTAGTGGCCTTCGACCATGCCTTCGGAATGGCAGGCGCGGCACACGCTCTTCATCTTGTTGCGGCGGTCCTTCCAGGTAAGCACTTCGACCACTTTTGCACCCTTGGCGGAGTCGCCGACCTTGGGCAGGGGTTTGCCTTCCGGAACATCGAACTCATCGCCGTTGCTCAACCTGACCAGGTTCTGCTTGGCCGAGATGGGCGGACGCAGGGTCCAGGAGATGCGGTCGCCCACATCGTGGGTCTTGCCCTCTTTGCCGCCGGCGCTCATGTGGCAGGTGGCACAGGTGGGCGCTGCCGAATAATCGATGCCGGCCACCCATTTGTCGGAATCCAGGTTCATCTCATTGACCTTCGCCCGGTAGATGATGCCGTGCTTGGATTCGTTGTAGACCTCGATCTGCGGATGATCGGGGCCGACGTGGCACTTGCCGCAGGTGTCCGGCGTGCGTGCCTGGGCGCGCGAGAAGCGGTGCCGGCCGTGGCAGGCAGTGCAGGAACCGAGCGAGCCGTCCGGATTGATACGCCCGATTCCCGTATTCGGCCAAGTCGTGGGGAGCGGCTTGCCATCCTTTCCGATCTGGATTTCTGCGCCATGGCACTGCCGGCATCCGGCATTCACGGCGGCGGGTCCGCCCACCACTTCGCCCATCAGGTTGTCCAGCGAGGCCAAGATGTTGCCGGCCTTGGCATGATGCGAACCTTCCATCTCCTCAAACTCAGTCTTGTGGCACTTGGAGCAGGCTTTGGGCGTGACGATGACGGAAATCATCTCGCCCTCATGCTTCCAGCCGTCCTTGGCGCCTTTCTCGGTGCCGTGGCAGTCGAGGCAGTTCACGCCGCGCTGGCCGTGCTTGCTGCTGTTCCACTCCTGGGTCAGACCGGGGGACTCGGTCCAATGGCATTCGACGCACTTCTGCCCCTTGGGATTGCCCCAATCCTTGCCGATCTCGCCCGTCGGGCGCGCAGCCTGCACACCGAAAGCGAGAACAGCCAGCGCGATCCCGAACATCCCCGATGCCCAACGACCGAACCGACGCGACCTCCCTGAATTTTTCATTGCGACCCCCCTGATCGACGATATTGCGGGCACACTGCCCTCGAGCTCGCGGAAATTGTCCTTACCCTTGGTATGGGAATCCTTGACCGCTATCAATAAAGCGCACGGGGGTCGGGCGCGCGCGGCAAGGGCCGTCTAGCGGATCGGGATGAGAATTGGGGTTCGCGCCCCGGACTTGCGGATTTCATGAGGGGTGAACTTCCCCATGAAACCGAGCGGCACGGGGCCGCCGCGGTCGGCGCCGCCCCGACCGCGGTGAGGGAGGAGAACTATCCGGCTCCTACGCCAAGTTCCGCCTCGACGTGCAGAAGAAAGCCGGA
>JBLMYH010000175.1:0-9628 GCA_050258175.1 Hyphomicrobiaceae bacterium | reverse complement strand
CTGAGGACGTGCAGAACTTGCCTCACGCTTGCAAGCTGTGATATAAATCGCGGTTCTCGGGTTAACCCTTAATTGTTAACCCCACCGGTTAACCCTCAATTCTGGAGCAGCGTCATGGCTCGCGTATGTGTCGTTACGGGCAAGAAGCCCATGGTCGGGAACAACGTTTCCCACGCCAACAATAAAACCAAGCGTCGTTTTCTCCCCAACCTGCAATACCGCCGGTTCTGGGTCGAGAGCGAGAACCGCTGGGTTCGTCTGCGTTTGTCCAATGCTGCCCTGCGCACCATCGACAAGAACGGCATTGAGTCCGTTCTGGCCGATCTGCGCGCCCGCGGCGAAGCAGTTTAAGGAGTTGAATCATGGCTAAAGGCGGACGCGAAAAGATCAAGCTGGAGTCCACTGCGGGCACCGGCCACTTCTACACCACCACGAAGAACAAGAAGACCATGCCCGAGAAAATGGAGATCAGCAAGTTCGATCCCAAGGCTCGCAAGCATGTGATGTACAAGGAAACCAAGCTGAAATAAGCGTGCTCCTGTCCAACAAAAAACCCGCCGGTTGGCGGGTTTTTTGTTGGACAGGCTTCTGGAAAACCTCTCCCTAACCCGGGCGGCGTGCAGGCCGCCCGTCAGCCGTCAGGCATAACAGCGCAGGCGCACCGAAAAGTCCTTCAGGGACTGCATGCCGCTTTCTTCGGCGCGCTTGCACCAGGCCTGCAACTGCTCAAGCAATTGCTCGCGGCTCGCGGTGGAGCGCCCCCAAATGGCCGCGAGCTCCAGCCGCATGCGATAGACCGTTTGCAGACGCTCGCTCTTGCCCAGCAGCGTGTCGAGTTCGGCCTTGTCGGACGCAGCCAGCTCGGCCGGCTCCTTCTGCAGCCAGCGACGGAAGCTGTCGAAGTTCCAGTTCTGCGGCAGGTTCGCACCGGCCTTCAGCTTGGCGATCTCGGCCTTACTGTCCGCGCGCACGCTTTTCACGAAACGCGTCATCACGTCATAGCGGTGGGTGATGACGGCCTGCAGGGTCTCCAGGTCACACAACGGCTTGGCCGGCAGCCAGTTCACCGTTGGCGCCACCTTGCGGATGGTCGCCAGGCCAACGTAGGACATCAGCTTGATATAGAGCCAGCCGATGTCGAACTCATACCATTTGTTCGACAGCCGCGCCGAGGTACCGTAGGCGTGGTGATTGTTGTGCAGCTCCTCACCGCCGATCAGGATGCCCCACGGGAAAATGTTGGTGCTGGCATCCTCGCTGGCGAAGTTGCGGTAGCCCCAGTAGTGGCCGATGCCGTTGATGATCCCGGCGGCGGTGATCGGGATCCACGCCATTTGCACGGCCCAGATAGTCAGGCCGAGGGGGCCGAACAGGACGAGGTTGATCGCCATCATCAGCACGATGCCTTTGGCCGAATGGCGGCTGTAGACATTGCGCTCCATCCAGTCGTCGGGTGTGCCGTGGCCGTACTTTTGCAGCGTCTCGGTCACCTTGGCCTCGGCGCGATACAACTCGGAGCCTTCCCAGAACACCTTCTTGATGCCGCGCGTCTGCGGGCTGTGCGGATCCTCAGGAGTTTCACACTTGGCGTGGTGCTTGCGGTGGATGGCGACCCACTCCTTGGTGACCATGCCGGTGGTGAGCCACAGCCAGAAACGGAAGAAATGGCTGACGATGGGGTGCAGATCAACGGCGCGGTGCGCCTGCGAACGGTGCAGAAAAATGGTGACGGCGGCGATGGTGATGTGCGTCAAGCCGAGCGTGACCAACACATAACCCCACCAGGGTAAATCCAACAAGCCTAATTGCATGGTTTTGAGTTCCAAAAGAGGACAACAGCATCGAGTAATTTACGTACAAACACCATAAAAATCAAGGATTATTATCAATCCGCGATGCGTCCGCCACGTGCACGACACGTTGCGGAAAGGGTATCTCGATGCCCGCAGCCTTGAAGCGCCGCCAAATCGCCCAGTTGATGTCGGAACGCAGATTATTCTGCCCCTCGCTGGGGTCGCGTATCCACACTGCCAGTTCGAGCAGGATGCCATTATCGGCAAATTCCTTCAGAAATACCTTGGGTGGACTGTCCGGTTCGTCGTGCACCACCCGGATATGGCTGTTCGCGGCCTCCAGCATCAAGGCCTCGGCCTGCTCCAGATCAGTATCGTAGGACACCTGTACCGGCAATGCGATCCGCACGTTGGGTTTGGACAGCGAATGATTGACGACCGTCTGAGTGATCAGCGTCTCATTCGGAACGATGGTCTCGGTGCCGTCGAGCGCCCTCAGCAGCGTGTAGCGCGTATTGATCTGGCTGACCTGGCCGTATTTGTTGTCGACCGTCACCAGATCGCCGATGCGCACCGAGCGGTCGAGCAGGATAATGAAGCCGGATATGTAGTTGCTGGCGACTTTTTGCAAGCCGAAACCGATCCCCACCCCGAGCGCTCCGCCAAATACCGACAACACGGTGAGATCGATCCCTACCGCTGGCAAGGCCAGCAGCACGGCGAGGATCAGCAGTATGGTGCGGGCGGCTTTAGACAAGGCCATGCGCAGCGACAAGTTCATCTGCGTGATGCCCATCAGCCGGTTTTCGACGAGCCGCGCCAGCGTCAGCGCGACAATGAGCGCCGCGACGATCACCGCCGCCGCCTGGAACAGCAGCCACAGCGAGAAGCGATGGCCGCCCGACTGGAACGAAAGCGCTTCCATTGCCGCATGGATGCGCGGCAGCAGCCCGGTGACATGCAGTGCAAACGCACCCCAGATCAGCCAAGCGGCCGTACGCTCCCACAATTTGAGCGATTCGCGCGGCTTGAGCGCGTAGCGCAGCGCATACACCACCAGACGCACAGCTGCCAGGGCCAGCAGCAGGGGCACGGCCAGATTCAACAGATGCGTATGAGTCAGCCAGTGATGGGCCAGATCACGGCCTAGCAGCAGCGCCAGCAGCATGAAGAGCGGAAACCCCACCCTGCGTAGGCCGGCGTGCCACACGGTATCCGTTTTCGCGAGAAAGGGCGTGATCAGGCGCATTGCGCCCCAGGCAATGAGCGCACACGCGGCCAGCACACCCGCCTGCCACAACAGATCGACGTTCCTGCTGTCGTCGATTAGCCGCGTCAGGAGGTTGTCGAAAGGGATCGGTTGGGCCACGGCCACCTCAGAAGCTATACGCGTATTGCACGCTCAGAATATCGACCTGGCTGTCATATTGGCCATTGAGCGTGTTGGCCGGGGTGATCGCTGTGGCGGGGACGGCAGCATTGAGCCCAGGATCATTCACGAACAAGTGGGCATATCCAATATCCACCGCGCCCTGCCTGGAAAGCTTGTACTGGCCGCCCACGGCCACCCAAGTGCGGGCACCGTCGGGTATGCGGGGGGTGCGGTGGCGATCCGACACGGGTGCTTCGTCATATGCGATACCGCCGCGCAGGCTCAGTTTTTCGCTCATGTGCCAGGTGGCCCCCAGCGAATAACGCAGGACGTCCTGCCAATTCTCGGGAGTGTAGGAAAGCAACGCCCCGCTGGTGCGATAGATCGCAAGCTTGTCAAATTTGCCCCAACCGGTCCAGGAGACGTCCGCCAACAAGTCCCATTGCTGGCTGAGCTTTTGGAAGACGCTCAGGGAAGCGGAGTCAGGCAGGGTGACGTCGGCAGTGATATTGCCATTTAGGGCCGGCATCCCGCTGAAGCTGGCGCTTCCGTCGAGCTTGTAATCGATTCTCGAGCGGTACGACACGCCCAGGCGAGTGTTCTGGGCAACTTGCCATAACGCCCCCAGATTGAACCCCCAGCCGTAATCATCTCCTTCCACTTTGGCCAAACCCACACCCGTGAGATTGGTCAGCTCGGCGTCGATTCGCTGGACGCTCACGCCTGCGCCGACAGACAACGTATCGGAAACCTTGTAGGCGATAGAAGGGTTAACGTTGACGGTCTTCAATTCAGATTTGATCGCCTGATACCGCCCGACCCAGCCGGGATCGTATTCCGTCTTGAGCCCGAAGGGGCTGTTGAGGCCGACCCCCAGATGCACCTTGGGCGTCAGGCGATAGGCGAAATAGCCATTGGGCACGAAAGACCAGCTACCTGCGTCGCCGCCCTCGCCCCCTCCAACAGCCGGACTGACCGTTCCCGAAAACTCCATCTTGGGCTTGATCAGGTGCCCCACCACCACGACTTGCCTGTCCGGCAACTGCGTCATGCCTGCCGGGTTGAAGAAAATCGTGCTGGCATCCTGCGCGCTGGCGGCCTGTCCAGCATACGCGTTGCCCAGTCCGCTGGCGTTCTGCTCGACCAGCGCGAAGCCGGCGGCCTGGGCCAGGTCGGCAAGTCCGGCCAGGGCCAGGCCGAGCACCAAACGCTTGTGGGGAAATGAAGGCATGAACTACTCCGTAATAAGTTTGATTGGAAAATCAGCGGGCGAAATCAGCATACATGGCCTCGACGGCCGCGCGGTAGCGATCGAGCACCTGGTCTCGTCTGACTTTGAGGGTCGGCGTCAGCAGGCCGTCATCCACCGTCCATGGCGTTAGCATGGGATGCAGCCGACGGATCTGGGCATAGCCCGGGAAGTGCTTGAGGTGATGCGCTATACGCTGGCTCAGCGCCTTCATCACTTTGGGATCGCGCAATGCCGCGGGGTGCCTGGGATCGACGTCGAGGTGGGCCGCAAACGCCTGCCAGTGTTCCTCGTTGAGGACGGTCAGCGCGGCGAGATAGGGCTTGCCTTCGCCGACGACCATCACCTGCTCGAACAACGGATCGAGCAGTATGGCCGATTCCATATCGGTGGGCGGCACCTTCTCGCCGTTGTTCAGCACGATGATGTCCTTGATGCGCCCGACGATCGTGTAATGGCCGCGGGCATCGACGCGGGCCTGATCGCCGCTGTGCAGCCAGCCCTCGCTGTCGATCATGGCGCGGGTGGCTTCCGCATCCTCCCAGTAGCCGCGCATGACGCAACGGCTGCGCGTCAGCAGTTCGTCGTCGTCGCCGATCTTCACCTCGATGCCGGGCAATGGCGGGCCTATGCTGGAAGGCACGTTGGACTCCGGGCGGTTGACGCAGACCACCGGGCTGGTTTCGGTCAGGCCGTAGCCCTGAATGATCGGCACGCCCAGACCGATGAACAGGTGTGCAATTTCCGGCGAGAGCGCCGCACCTCCCGAAATCGCCAGCTTCAGCCGGCCGCCCAGCCTTTCCGTGACGGTGCGCGCCACCCGCTTGTCGAGCAACGGCCACAGCAGCAGTTCGGGACCCCATCGCGCCCGTCCCTGGCTGCGCTCGAAGCGCCGCCAGCCGACCCGCACCGCCAGTTTGAACAGCAGCCTGGCGAGCAGCCCCTTCTTCTCGACGCTGTCCTGGATACGGCTATAGAAACGTTCGTAGATGCGCGGCACCGAAATCAAGACGGTAGGGCGAATGGCCTGCAGATCCTGCGCCAGTTGGGCTATCGAGCGGGCATAAACGACTTCGGCGCCGATCAGCATCGGCAGGTAATAGCCACCGGTGCGCTCCAGCGTGTGCGACATGGGGAGAAAGGACAGGAAGATCTCGTGCGCTTCGAAGCCGGCGCATTGCGAGGCATAGAACGCATTCCACAGCAGATTCTCGTGCGTCAGCATCACGCCCTTGGGCCGCCCAGTGGTGCCCGAAGTGTAGACGATGCTGGCCAGCACATCGGGGGTTTGATGACGTTCGGGCAACGGGGTTCCAGCCGCGGCGGCGAGCCAGTCGGCTGCCACCACAAAGCGCGTGCTCCAGTTCGCCAGGGCGTTTTCCGGCGGGGTCAGGCTGACGATGTGTTCAACGGTATTGGCCGACCCGGCGATTTCGGCCAGTTTCTTGTGCTGGAACCTGCCTTCGACCAGCAGCAGTCGGGCGCCGGAATGGTTGAGGATATAGGCAGCGCTCTCCGGACGATCGTCGAGATACAAAGGCACGGTGACCAGCCCCAGCCCAAGCGCAGCCTGGTCGAAAATCACCCACTCAACGCTGTTTTTCAGCATCACCGCCACGCGGTCGCCAGGAACCAGCCCCTCCTTCACCAGCGCCGCCTGCCAGCGCGCCACCTCGGCCGCCACCTGCGCCCAGGTAAAACTCACCCAGGCGTCGCGCGCCTCGTCGAACTGACGGTAGGCCACCTGATCCGGCGTCGCGGCAACGCGCGCGCGGAATAGTCCGCACAGCGTGCCGAGCGCATCGGGATGGAGCGTGGTTGTTGCCGTCTTGGCGGCATTACGACCACTGCCTGCCTCTTGCGGGTGAAAGGGCGCAGCTGCTGCCATGTCGGGTCAATCGAACCAGCCGGAGGGAACGCGAATTGATAACGTCAAAGCCCCGGAGGGTCAAGCGGCGGATTTGACCAGAACAGCCGCAAAAAACCCGTCCGTTCCGTGCACGGCAGGCGACAGCTTGAGCATGGCGCCCGTATCAAGCGGAATCTTGCTCTGCGCCAACAGTTCGTTCACCGGCACCAGGCTGAAACCGCCTTCCGCCAGCAAGGCCTCGACGATGTCCTCGTTCTCTTCCGGCAGCAGGCTGCATGTGGCGTACACCAACCGGCCGCCGGGCTTCAGCAGCTTCGCCGCCGCGCGCAGGATGGACGCCTGCTTCTGCGTCAGCTCAACCACGCTTGCGGGCGACTGGCGGAATTTCAAGTCGGGGTTGCGGCGCAGCGTGCCGAGGCCGGAGCATGGCGCGTCGACCAGAACGCGGTCGAGCTTGCCGGCCAGCCGCTTCACTCGGGTATCGTTCTCGGAGGTGATCAGCTGCGGCATCACGTTGGACAATCCCGAACGCGCCAGCCGCGGCTTCAGGTTGGCGAGCCGCTTCTCCGCCACGTCGAAGGCATACAGGCGCCCGGTCGATGCCATCATGGCGCCTATGGCGAGCGTTTTGCCGCCGGCACCGGCGCAGAAATCACAAACCATCTCACCGCGCCGCGCGCCGAGCAGCAGAGCCAGAAGCTGGCTACCCTCGTCCTGCACTTCCAGGCTGCCATCGAGAAACAGCGGGTGACGGTTGATCGCGGGATGCTCCTTGAAACGGATACCCCACGGCGAATACCGCGTCGGCTCAACCGCCATGCCTTCGGCCTGCAACTGCGCCAGCACCGCATCGCGGCTGGCCTTGTGCGCGTTGACCCGGACATCGAGGGGCGCCGGTTGCTGCAGGGCGCGGCCGAGCGCCAGGAGGTCGGCGTCGCTCGCCGACGGCTGCAGTTTTTCGACCACCCAGTCGGGCAGTTCGGCCGCCACCGCCAGCGGCAGCTCGTCGGTCTTCGCACTGCGGATGTGGTCGATCAGTTCGGGCTTGGCGAATTTCTCCAGCGTCGCCCCGCTCATCCCGCGCGCCTTGATCAGCCAGGCGATGATCAGCGTGCGCGGATTGGCCGCCGGCACCACCACCGAAAGATAGCGGTAGCGCCGCAACACGCCGAACACCGCCTCTGCCACAAACGCCCGGTCGCGCGCACCGAGCTTTCTATGCTCGCGGAAGAATGCCGACAATACGGCATCGGCCGGGCGGTTGAAATCCAGCACGAGATCGAGCGCCTGGGTGGCAAGTTGCAGCAGTGGCGGAGTGAGTTCCATCGGGGAAGGCAGGCAGGTTGGCGGGTGGCAGGGTGTCCCTGCCGGGGATTACTCGTCTTCGCCGAGTTCGGGATCCCAGCCCATTTCGCGTGCGCGCTGCGTCGCCATCTTGTAGAGGGCTTCGTGGCGCTCGCGCAGCTCGGGCGGCAGGCGGCTGGGCAGGTTACCGTATTTGTCCCACTCGGCTTCGATTTTCTCCGTCAGGGCCTGCATTTGCCCCAGTTGCCAGCCGGCACAATCCTCGGATTCGGGGATGAAGCCGAACAGCCAGCCGTCGAGTACGACGCGCGCCAGCATGGTGACGCCGTGCTTGTCATTGTAGAACCCGGCATAGGTCATTTTGGTATTCATGGTTGCGAGTCTCTGTCCTTTGGATTTTCGTCATAAGGGAAGCGGATATGGCCATAGCGGATCACCAGCACGGAAATGGCCAGCAACAGCATCGCCGCAGTCACCCCCAGCATGCGCCATGCATCAAGGCTTTTCATGTCCAGCACCAGATAACGCGCCAGTGCCACGATGGCGATGTAGATGGGGAAGCGCACCGGCAGCTGTCCCGAACGAAAGTACACCCCTACCATGGCGAGGACTTCCAGATACAGGAACAGCAGCAGTAGGTCGCCCAACGCCACCGTCTTGGCCACGATCATGGCGCTGACTTCGGACACGCCGGCAACCAGCGTTGCGAGTGTGATAGCGATGAGGCCGACGGCCTCAAACACACCCAGCACGTTAAGTGCCAGACGCGCGAATAATCGGTCTTTGGCGGGGTTCATGGTGGTTGGCAAGGATACCTCAACCTCAATCCGAACGCGCGTGCCCAAGCCATTCACGCCAGATGGCTACCGACACTGCGAGCAGGGCGGGGCCCAGAAACAGCCCGATCAGGCCGAAGGCATGAAGGCCGCCCAGCACGCCCAGAAACACGAGCAGGAAAGGAATCCGCGTCGGCCCGCTGATGACCAGGGGGCGAATCAGGTTGTCGACCCAGCTCACCACCAGTGCCCCCCACAAGAAAAGACCGAGCGCGGCACCGGTCTCGCCGTTTGCCAGGAGATTCAGCGCCAGCCCGATCCACACCACGGGCCCGACGAAGGGAATCAGCGACACCAGGGCAGTGATCACGCCCCACAGCGCAGGTGCGGCAAGGCCCGCCGCCCAATAGCCGAGCCCGGCAAGGATACCCTGCGCCAGCGCGGTGAGCACGATGCCGAACACCACGGCGCGCACCGTCACGCCGACCGCCTGGGTATAGCCGCGCGCGGCCTCGCCCAGCCAGCGAGTGGCCACGCCGTGAAACTGCGCCAGAACGCTGACGCCATGGCGGTACAGGAAGAACAGTGCAAAAACCGCCAAGCCGAATTTCGCCACATTGCGCCCGACCCCGCCCACCACTATTTTCAGCGCAGCCGTATTGCTGAGGCCCCAAGCATCGATCTGCGCGCGCACCCATGCCGGATCGGCCTGGACACGCTGGTATTGCGCGACGAGCCAGTCCCCGCCCGGCCATGCGCGCACTCCGGCCGGCAGGGGTGGAAGCCCGTGAGCGGCGACCTGCTTGAGGGCCTCCGAAGCCGTCGCCACATCCGTCGCCAACATGAACATCACCCAAATCAGCGGCAGTAACAGGGTCGCTGTCACCGCCAGCGTCATCAGCAGTGCAGCCAGATTGTCACGTCCGGGAATCTGACGGCACACCAGCTGGTGGAGCGGCCAGGTCACGTACGCGAGGATTCCCGCCCATGCCAGGGCGGCGAGGAAGGGCGACAGCACCCAGATGGTCAGGCCGAAAATCGAGACCAGGAACGCAAACGCCACTACACGTCGTGCAAGCGGGGAGTCGGAGTGTATCGGCATCTATGCCCTTTTGCTTTTATGCCCGTGGTTGCTTCAACGTGCTCCAGCCAGGTTAACGGCGGGCGGCGAATTCGATGCGCGCACCCCTCGCCGTGCGCCGCCCTGCTTTCAGTTCGGGGCGACCTGCTTCCGCGTCACCCACAGGCTGGCAAACATGAAGC
>JBLMYH010000174.1:0-8127 GCA_050258175.1 Hyphomicrobiaceae bacterium | reverse complement strand
TGGCGCATGCGCCGGCCGCCCCATTCCTGTTCGAGGAATTCGGCTGGGCCGAGGCGGTGTTCACGCCCTTCTTCGCGCGCTTCTGGTTTCTGGAGTACTACGAGGACTTCGAACTGCCTGACGAGCCGCGCTATGCGCGCGTGCGCGAGTGGATGCAGGCCTGCCTCGCCCATCCGGCTGCGCAGCAGGTGACCAGGGAGGAAGTGGTCAAGCTCTATTACGACTATGCCAAGGGGGCGGGAAACGGCTCACTGCTTCCGGGTCGTAACAAATCGTCCATGGTCTTCGAACCCGACTGGCGCACCCGCCCCTGGCCGCCGAAGAACAAGTACGCGCACAGTGCGACCGACTCGGAACTGGGGTTGTGAACTCCCGCTTTGCTTCGGCGCCTTTGATTAATGGGGTCCAATTGGGCTAAGCCACGCCGTCTGTACTCGGCGTGACGCGTGGTCCATTTCGGAGCGCACTGATCCTCGCCGATTTTTCCCTTGGCTTCGTCGCGCCATGGGTTTGCGCGATGGCCTACCGCGTGGCGTTCGCAGCTTTGATCCAGGGCACGCACCCGAGTCGGAGAAGGGCCCCGAGGGCTCCCAAGCCTGAGCGCCATGGCTCGCCGTCAGGTGGACGGCGAGCAGGCGCAACCCGAGAGGCGACGCTCATGCCGACTTGCTGGCCTTGTACTCCAGCCACTTCTCGACCTGCTCGTCCCAGTCGTCGGAACGGAAGAAGGGGTTCATGCGCGGTTGGCTGATCATGTTGGGGTCGACCGGGAGATCCAGGCCTTCGAGGAAGTTGGTCAGGCCGATGCGCTCGATCATCTCGCCGGTGCGCTCGTGCTCCAGCGCATTTTCCGCAAAGAAGTCGATCACGTTGCGTCCCAACTCGTTCAGCTTCTCGAAATCCTCGTCGGTCTCGAGCTTCATGAACGGGATGATGACCGTGCCCATGGTCGCGCCGATCTTCAGTACGCCCTTGCCGCCGACCAGGATGGTGACGCCCTTGTCGACGCCGACACGCAGGCCGCCGGGGATCACGTTCAGGCAGTGCATGCAGCGCACGCAGTTCTTGTTGTCGATGCACATCGTCTTGCCGTTGCCGAGGTCGGCGGCGGAGACATGCGCGCTGGGCTGGAACTTGTCGCTGGAAACCAGGGTAATGGCCTTGGTCGGACACTTGGTCAGCACGTCGTTGACGAGATCTTCCTCGCCGTGAACCTTCATGTAGTCCTGTACGAGCTTCTCGTCGACGCGGATATTGTCGCGCCAGGTGCCGATCGTCGCCAGGTCGGAGCGCATGATCGCGTTCACGCAGTCGTTCGGGCAGCCGGAGAACTTGAACTTGAACTTGTACGGCAGCGAGGGCCGGTGCATGTCGTCAATGTTGTTGTTGATGACCGTGCGCAGCGCCTTGGCTTCGTCGAAGCAGGAGTGCTCGCAACGGGCGGCGCCGACGCAGGACATCGAGGTCCGCAGAGAAGGACCTGCACCGCCGAGGTCGAAGCCCATCTCGTTCATGCGGTCGAAGGCCTGCTGGACGTTCTCGCTGCGGATCCCCTGGAACATGATGTCGCCCGACTGGCCATGGAAGGCGATCAGGCCCGATCCGCCCGTCTCCTGCCAGACGTCGCACAGCTTCCTGAGGAGGTCGGAGGTGTAGTGCATGCCGGCGGGAGGCTGGATGCGCAGCGTGTGGAACTCGGCAGCCTCGGGGAACAGCGGCCTGCCGTTTTCGTCCTTCAGCTCGGTAAAGCGCGGAATGATGCCGCCGCCGTAGCCGAATACGCCGACCGTGCCGCCTTTCCAGTAGCCCTTCTTGGTCTTGTACGACGTTTCCAGCTGACCCAGCAGGTCATTCATCATGTCGTTCTCTTTCGCCAGGCGCTTCAGGCCGGTTACAAAACTCGGCCACGGTCCTTTCTCGAGCTCGTCAAGATTGGGGGTTTCGAACTGCGATTTGCTCATGTCGGCCTCCTTCGGTCGTGGTGATCCGTTTGTTTCAGTCAAACACTCGGGTATTCCGCACTACTCAGATCGGTAGTTCCCAGCAAGCAGAGGGCGGCGCGCCCCCGGGCGAGGGATCCAGCGCTGGCTTTCACGCTCACCTCTCAGTGAGCCATCGAACGGGTTGATCGGCATCGCCATGTCGGCCGGGTAGCTGCGCCCGTCCACGGCAACGAACCCATCGTCCTTGCTCAGCCAGCCATGCACCCGCCAGGGCGCGCCATTCTTGAACGCCAGCCCCTCTGCGGACGGGCTGTAATAGGTGGGAAACCTCATGCTTCACCCTCTTTTCTAGCCGGCCTCACACTTCAGCGTACCGAGCGGTAGACGCTTCCTCTTTCCTGCTTGCTCAGGACCAATTGCCAGAGCTGCCCCTGGCGCGAGCGGAAGAAACCCGCGCAGCTCATCAGGTAGTACTTCCACATGCGGTAGAAGCGCTTACCGTATTTGCCTTCCAGGAAGGGCCAGGCGAGGTCGAAGTTCTCCCACCAGGCCATCAGGGTGCGGTCGTAATCCGGGCCGAAGTTGTGCCAGTCCTCGATCAGGAAGCGGCCTTCCACGGCCGACGCGATTTCCCTGGCCGACGGCAGCTTGCCGTTCGGAAAGATGTACTTGTCGATCCAGGCGTCTGTCTTGGGCGACGTGACGGCGGTGCCGATGGTATGCAGCAGGAACAACCCGTCGTCCTTGAGCGAGCGATGGACCGTGTCGAAGTAGGTCGCATAGTTCTTCGGTCCGACGTGTTCGAACATGCCAACGGAAACGACCTTGTCGAATTTGTCGCCGAGGTCCCGGTAATCCATCAGCTCGATCGACACCGGCAGGCCGGCACATCGCTCCCGCGCCAGCCTCTGCTGCTCTTTCGAGATGGTGATGCCGAGCACCTCAACCCCGTAGTGCTCTGCAGCGAAGCGTGCCAGCCCGCCCCATCCGCAGCCGATTTCGAGCAGGCGCTCGCCGCGCTGCAGTTCCAGCTTGCGGCAAATCATGTCGAGCTTCTTTTGTTGCGCGTCCCTCAACCCGGCCGCGTCGTGCCAGTAGGCGCAGGAGTAGCTCATGCTGGGATCGAGCATGGCTTCGAACACGTCGTTGCCGATGTCGTAATGTTGCTCGCCAACCTGGAAGGCGCGTTGGCTGGACTGGAGATTGAACAGGCTGTGGCGCAACATCTCGCCGAGCAGGCGAATGCGCGACCAGTTGTCGATTTTCTCGTCGGCCTTGCTGCTCAGCAGGCGATGGAAGAGCTGATCCAGATGCTTGCACTCCCACATGCCGTCCATGTAGGCCTCGCCAAATCCGAGCGAGCCTTGCGTGACGATGCGCCGATAGGCCCGTTCGTCGAGGATCTGGATATCCCATGGCGCATCGCCATTGATCGAAATGCCTGCCTCGGCCGCCAACTCGCGCAGTATGGCGGGGGGATCCGGTAGCGCCGGCGCCTCCACCGCTGACCCGAGAACCCAGGTGTCGTCCCTTTGCATGCAAGCCATCTCCTTTCGTATAAACATGTATCAAAAGGGTATGTTTAGGCAGTCCATTTAACAAACGATATTTTTTCGGGCTATCTATCGTATTTTTCGATATATACGAGGTCAGAAAATTAGAATTTGGGCGCTCACTCGGCAGGCCCGATAATCCTGTCTACCGAAACTTTTCTCCGATCGAACCAAGCACCTTTCTGGCACCCCCTCCTGCACGCCATCATGACCACCGCACAACCCACCCCACTCGACGCTGCCCACTTCGACGCCAAAGCCCGCCAATGGGACGAAAACCCGGTGTTCCGGGAACGCGGGCTGAAGATCGCCGAAGCGATCCGCCAGACCGTACCCCTGCATCGGCAGATGAGCGCCCTCGATTACGGCTGCGGCACGGGCCTGCTCTCCTTCCCGCTCAAGGAGGAACTCGGCCCCATCCTGCTGGCCGACACGTCGAGCGGCATGCTCGAGGTGGTGGCCCAGAAGATCGCCGCGCAGGGCGTCGCCAACATGACGCCGCTGCAACTCGATCTCCTCGCCGACCCGGCGCCGGCGCAGCGCTTCGACCTGATCGTCAGCTCGATGACGCTGCACCACGTCCCCGACACGGACCACATCCTGCGCGTCTTCCACGACCTGCTGAACCCCGGCGGCTATCTGTGCATCGCCGACCTCGACGCGGAGGACGGCAGCTTCCACGGGATCGGGATCGACGTGCACCACGGCTTCGACCGGCTCGATCTGAAGCGGCGCGCCGCACACGCAGGGTTTGCCGATGTGCAGTTCCAGACCGTGTTCAACATCGCCAAGGAACGCGAGAGCGGGACGCGGGACTACCCGGTGTTCCTGATGACGGCGCGGCGCGTGGGCGCATAGCGGCCCGCGGCCGGAGCGCAGGCCGAAGCTACCTGCCGCCCGACAATCCCAATAGAATCGCTTCCTCTTCGTGCGACATATCGCCGATGGCGCATAAACAACCCTTGGCCCAAGGACCCGGTGTCAACCCATCGGGCGAAAAATACCTATGCTGAAATTGATCGAACTGTTTTTTGAGAAACTCCTGTGGAACGGGCGCTTCGTGGTGGTGATCGCGGTGGTCGCCAGCATGGCGGCGGCGATTGCGATCTTCTACATGGCCACGGTGGACGTGGTCTACCTGGTCGCCCACATGCTGCATTACGCTGATCCGGGCCTGACCGCCGATGCCCGCAAGGCGATCCACGACGAGACGATCACCCACGTGGTCGAGGTGGTGGACGGCTATCTGCTCGCCACCTTCATGCTGATCTTCGCCCTGGGCATGTACGAGCTGTTCGTAAGCGATATCGACGAGGCCCGCGGCAGCAAGGCATCGAGCAAGATCCTGGTGATCGAGAGCCTGGATGACCTGAAGGCCCGCCTGGCCAAGGTGATCCTGATGATTCTCATCGTCACGCTGTTCGAGGAAGCACTGAAGATGACGCTGGCGACTTCGCTCGATCTGCTCTATCTCGGTGGGGGTATCGCTCTGGTCGGGCTTGCGCTCTACCTGACGCACAAGTCGGAATCCCACAGCGACGAGGCGCAAAAGGAAGCCGCGCACTGAATGGATTGAGGAAGCCAGGCGCGACCATTTCCAACGACCGCATCAGGCTGTAGCGGCGCGAGAACGGGACGCGGGACGATCGCTCTTGATGACGCCACGGCGCTCAGGCGCATAGCGCGAGGACCACAGAATGGGATTCGAATACATGTTTTTCAACGAAGCGCTGCGCGACCGCTTCGTGGCGTTCGCATTACGGCACGGCATCGCCAGTACGGTGCGGAAGGACACAATCGACGGCTTCGTCGTCGAACTGCCGGACGGGCTTGCCGATGACCTGCAGGATGAGCTCGAAAACGAGTACGAGTCGATCATGGACGAACAGATGCTGCTCGCCGAGTCGGACGCGGAACTGGTCAGCCACCATGCGGCCGGCGTCATGGTGACTTTGGGGGATGGCACGACCCGCCTCGTGCGCATTCCGCCGCCGATCGCGCGTCGCCTGTTCGCGCACTTCACGCCCGAGGAAGTCCACGAGATCGCAGCCGCGATTGCGCAAAGCATCGAGCATCCGATCGACGGGCCGCTCTGCCGCAAGCCGTCCGCATAGGCGGGAACGAAATGGACGCCGAACTGATCGCCGAAGCCGTTCGCGCGGCCTGCATGCAGGCCGCTGCTGCCGCCTACGAGGACGCAGGGCTGCGGGGCCTCTGCGAAGCGGGCCGCTGGGAAGCCGCCGTTGGCGCGCTCGAGTCGCTTGACCTGAAGCGGCTTGTTGAGCAGCTCGAGCGCGAGGCCTTGAAAGGGCCGATCTGAACCGACCGCTTTTCCGGCGCGTTCAGCGCACTGGGGCGAGAGTCTCACGCCCGTTCCCGCTTGCTGAATATCCGGGGTTTCGGGGACAGCCTGCTAAAAAGCCAAGGATGCCGACGCGCTGGCCACGCGGCGAAGCAGCAAGGCGCAATTGGCTTCCTGCAGCGTGCGGGCGGCAAAGTTCGATCGCCAGGGCAGTACGGATATGGGCTGGATCATCACGTTGATCATTGGCGGCATCGTCGGCTGGCTGGCATCATCATGAAGACCGATGCCCAGATGGGTTGGATCGCCCATGTCGCAGGGGGTGTGGTGGGCTTGATGCCGATCCATCGCGGTCCAGCGCCGGCCGCATGGTTTGCCAATCCTGGTTCTCGTTCACGCCTCGAGCTGCGTCATCGCCCAGGCCAGGATCGGCTGCAAGCGCTGCGGCAACAGGCGCGCCGCCTCGTCGAAGCTCACCCAGCGCCATTCTTCGTGTTCGGGGCGCCCCAGTTCCGGGGAAACCGGCAGCGTGACGGATCGCTGCAAGGTTTCTGCCAGGTAGTAACGCGCCACCTTGCCGCCGCGATAGGGTGCGGTTTCGCAGTAGCCCTCGCCCCAGCGGAAGGCAAGGTCGCTGATCGCGGCCTCCTCTGCGGTCTCCCGGATGGCTGCTTCGAGCGCCGTTTCGTCCGCCTCCACCATGCCCTTGGGGAAGTCCCAGTTGCTATAGGCGCGCAGCACCAGCAGCAGCCAGCCGCCATTGTCGCGGCGGGCGACGACCACCCCCGCCGACAAGGCAGGGGGCCGGGAGCCAGCAGGCATCTGTGATTCGGCCATGCGTTCATCATGGCACATGCAGGCATGCCCGGCCGCAAGCGGAAGGGATCTATGCCGGCTGGCCGGCACGCTCCCATTCAACTAGAGATGAATCTGCGCAGTTCACTATTTCGCAGTCCTACCGAGGACATTCGCGGCCTGGGCGAACGGCGTTTGTCCGCACCAAGATCGGCAAAGCGCGGACGATTCTCCGGCGGACCTGCTGACGCGAGGGGACAGGGCGCTTTACACGTCCAGGGGATCTCGCCGAAACCCGACTCGGTCGCGCTAGGAAATCCAAACCCCAGGCCAAGCCCGTCCCTGCCCGGGAAGGCAATCCGGGGGGCGCTCGGCGTCAGTCGTACTTGCAGTCGTCCAGATGCGCCTGCCATTGCGCGAGCAGGCCCGCTCGCGCCTCCGCGTCACCGCGATGAATCGCGTCCAGGAGTTCAGGGCCCGCCCGCAGTTCGACGCGCTGCCAGCCCGACCCGGTGGCGCATTCCACGATCACCGCCCACTTCCCCTCGCGGGGTTCGACGGCGTAGAGGTGGGCGGCAAGCCCCATGGCATCCAGGAGGGTGCCCACGGCGGTCTTGGCCTGCGCCAGGTCGGCTTCGCTAGGGGCTGCCATGCTTCCGCCGAACCACTGCATGCGCGGGAACATGTTCCTTCTGCAACAAGGATGTTTTCATGAGCGCCCCCCACAAGACACGTATGAAATTCCCAGCATAGTTGCTGGACGCGCAGCCCGCTTCCCCAAATTCATCCATGCGGGACGGCTGGGGCAATCCTGTCCCGGCTGGCGCCGGCCGGGCGCAGCCAACCTGCGCTGGCATATCCCCCGTTCGGAAACCTCAGCTAGGCGTTTCACTGCCATGCTCTATTCTGGGTCTGAGTGCCCATCATTCCAGCGAAGGTTGCACGCGCAGCCAAGAAAGGGCGTTGGCCCCCGGCACCTTGCCTGCCGATTCAACTGCATGAAAGGAGCATGAACATGGCCGGCACGAACACGCAGTCGGGGACGAATGTCCATGAAATCGCGGAAGGGATCTACCGCACGGTGGCCGCCCTAGTATCCATCAACGACCTTGCCGACCGGGCACCGCGGGCGCTCGCGGACAGGGAGACGCTCTCGCTCGGCAAGCATACGGTGCGCTGGTTCGACGTACCGCATCTGCCTCATGGGTGGGGATGCGGCTACCTGTTTGAGGAAGCAAGCCGGACGCTGCTTTGTGGCGACCTGTTCACGCAGGGCGGCGCCGATCTTCCGGCCTCACCGAGTCGGACATTCTTGTGCCTGGCGCGGTAACGGTGCCGGACTTTGCGAGAGCTTGCCGAACAGTGGGCCCGATAAGCCGGGCCCAACCTGCAGAAGATGCGAACGAAGGGAGTTGGCGGCCGGTTGATTTCCAGGCTCGCGCCGGGTGCACGATCCAGATGCCCGTGTGGGGGGAGTCATCACGACCAAGCACAAATGTACTATCATCCGGTGGTATATAAATAGGGCTTGGCC
>JBLMYH010000173.1:0-4084 GCA_050258175.1 Hyphomicrobiaceae bacterium | reverse complement strand
GGCGGCGCTGGTGGTAGGGGCGGTGCTGCTCGCCGCACTGGGCTGGCAGTATGTCGCGGTAAAGCGCGCAGAGGCGCATCTGCAGAGCGAGCGCCAGACGCTGAGTCAGCAGTTCCAGGCCGATCGCAGCGCGCTGGTGAATGAGCTGGAAGCGAAGGCGGACGCGAACGCCGACGAAACCAAGCGCCAATTCGGCATGGCGCTGGCATGGGCCGTGCGCGGAGAAATGATCCGCAACAATCTCGATCAGGTCGATCAGTTCTTCACCGAAATCATCAAGCTGCCGCACACCGAACGCGTGCTGCTGGCCGACAGCGCGGGCAAGGTGCGCGTGTCCACCGACCGCCGGTACCTCGGCGTCGCCCTGTCGACGCTGGTGCCGGTCGAGGCGACGCTGCCGGATGAGGTTGCGGTGCGCGCGGGGCCCAACGAGACGAAGCTGCTGGTGGTTCCCGTCATGGGTCTCAACAGCCGCCTTGGCACCGTGGTGGTGAGCTACCGCGAGCCTCACGTGCTGGCCGGAAGTTGAGGGACCGCCACCGCGGCCGATCGGCGCACGGCGTGCGCACGCCGGAGCCATCCGGGGGCGTCTCCGATGCGCCGTTGGATTAGGAGTCGAATTCCCGGTCTGCCATGCGAAACCTCGTCGTCATCTGGCTATCCCTGGCGGCCTGCCTCGCCGTGATTGGCGTGGCGGGCGTCAAGCTTTCGCGCTATGGCGACATCATCGCCGAGAAAAGCGGCCTCAGCCGCGGCTGGGTGGGCTTGATTCTGCTGGCCACGGTCACCTCGCTGCCGGAACTGGTCACCGGCCTGTCTGCCGTGACCGTCGCCAAGGTTCCGGATATCGCCGTGGGCGACATCATGGGCAGTTGCGTGTTCAACCTGCTCATCATCGTGGCGCTCGATTTCCTGTTCCGCAAGGAATCCGTCTACACCCGAGCACGACAAGGCAACGTGCTGTCCGCCGGCTACGGCATCGCGCTGATCGGCTTCGTCGGCTTCAACCTGCTGCTGTATCGCGCCGGCACGATTCCTTCGATCGGCCATGTCGGGCTCTACACGCCGGTCATCCTGCTGCTCTACCTGCTGGCGATGCGCTCGCTCTATCGTTACGAGCAGGCACAAGTCAGCGAATACGTGGAAGATCGCGTCGAGCGCCATCCCGATCTGAGCTTGAAGCAGGCACTCCAGGGCTATGCCATGGCCTCGGTGGCAGTCGTGGCGGCCGGTGTATGGCTGCCGTTCATCGCCAAGGATCTGGCCGCGGCCATGGCATGGGAACAGAGCTTTGTCGGCACCCTGTTTGTCGCCGCAATCACCTCAGCGCCCGAAGTCGTGGTCACGATCGCCGCGCTGCGCATGGGGGCGGTCGATCTGGCCATCGGCAATCTGTTCGGCAGCAACCTGTTCAATATCGCCATTCTCGCCGTCGACGATCTGGTCTACCTGCCCGGCCCGCTGCTGGCGCATGTCTCCATCACCCACGCCACCTCCGCCTTCTCCGCCATGATGATGAGCGGCCTTGCGGTGGTGGGGCTGGTGCTGCGGCCCGTGTCCCGCGTCTTTCGCACGGTGAGCTGGATCAGCCTGCTGCTGCTGGTCATCTACCTGCTGAATACCCTGTTCATCTACCTCTATGGCAATGGCAATTGACCCCGGTGGGACGGCCCGACACTGGCATTGCCTCGACAGCGCGACGGCGGCGGCACACCTTGGTAGCGACCTGAACGCGGGACTGACTGCCGAGGATGCAGCGTCGCGGCTCGAGCAGGTGGGCCCCAATATCCTGCGCGAAACCGGCCGGCGCCACCCGCTCGCCATGCTGGCGGCGCAGTTCACCGATTTCATGATCCTGGTGCTGATCGCCGCCGCGGTCATCGCCGGCTTCGTCGGCGAGGCGCAGGACGCCATCGCCATCGTGGTCATCGTGTTCCTCAACGGCATCATCGGATTCGCCCAGGAATACCGTGCCGAGCGCGCGATGGCCGCGCTGAAGCGAATGGCCAGCGTGCAGGCCAGAGTCATCCGCGGCGGCAGGGCCGGACTGGTCGACGCGGCGGAACTGGTGCCGGGCGACCTGGTGGAACTGGAGGCCGGCAACATCCTGCCGGCCGACCTGCGCCTGACCGAACTGGCCGCGCTCAAGGTCGACGAGTCCGCGCTCACCGGCGAGTCGCAGCCGGTCGAAAAACGGCTCGCACGGCTGCATGTAACCGACCTGCCGCTCGGCGACCGTCTCAACATGGCGTACAAGGGGACGATCGCCACCTACGGTCGCGCGCGCGGCCTGGTGGTGGCAACCGGCATGCAGACCGAGCTGGGGAAAATCGCCACGCTGTTGTCCGGAGAATCCGGTACGACGCCGCTGCAAAAACGCCTGGCGCGCTTCGGCCGAAGCCTGGCGCTGGCAGTGCTGGCGATCTGCGCCATCATCTTCCTGGCAGGCTGGCTGCGCGGCGTGCCGCCGCTGGTGATGCTCCTCACTGCCGTCAGCCTGGCCGTCGCCGCCATTCCCGAGGCGCTGCCTGCGGTGGTGACCATCTCGCTCGCGCTCGGCGCGGCGCGCATGGTGCGGCAGAACGTTCTGATCCGGCGCCTGCCCGCGGTGGAAACGCTCGGCTCGGTCACCTACATCTGCTCCGACAAGACCGGTACGCTCACGCAAAACCGCATGCGGGTCGACTGCGTGCTGGCTGCCGGCGAAACCCGGCCCAGCCTGCAAGACGGCGAGCCGCCACCGTGGCGCGAACTGGGGCTCGCCATGGCGCTGTGCAACGACGCGGTGGCTGGCGCTGACGGCAAGCTGAGTGGCGACCCCACCGAAACCGCGCTGCTCGAAGCCGCGCGGGCGGCCGGATTCCGCAAGCCCGAATTGCAGGAAGGCCTGCCGCGCCTCGCCGAGCTTCCTTTCGATTCCGAACGTGCGCGCATGAGCACGCTGCACCGCGAGGGCGAGGCCATCCTGCTGCTGGTGAAGGGCGCGCCCGAGCGCGTGCTGCCGCGCTGCCGCGACCAGCTTGCGGCGCACGGGACGATGGCCATCGATCAGGCCGCGCTGCACGAAGCAGCCGAGCGCCTGGCCGCGCAGGGCCTGCGCGTGTTGGCGTTCGCGCTCAAGCGGCTGCCGCGTGTCCCGCAGGTACTGGATTCCACCGCGCTGGAAAGCGACCTCACCTTCATCGGACTGGCCGGCCTGATCGATCCCCCGCGCCCCGAGGCGGCCGAGTCGGTGGCCGCCTGCAAGGCCGCGGGCATCATTCCCGTGATGATCACCGGCGACCATCCCGCCACCGCGCGCGCCATCGCGAGCCGCCTCGGCATCATCGGCGACGGCGCCAAGGTTCTCACCGGCAGCAGGCTGGCGCGGCTGTCGCTGGCGGAGTTCGAGCGCGAGGTGGAATCGGTGCGTGTCTATGCGCGCATCAATCCTGAGCAGAAGATCAAGATCGTGCAGGCGCTGCAGGACAAGGGCGAGTTCGTCGCCATGACCGGCGATGGCGTCAACGACGCGCCCGCGCTGAAACGGGCCGACATCGGCGTCGCGATGGGCAAGGGCGGCACCGACGTGGCGCGCGAGGCGGCCCACATGACGCTGCTGGACGACAATTTCGCCACCATCGTTCATGCAGTGCGCGAAGGGCGCCGCGTCTTCGACAACATCCGCAAGTTCGTGAAATACACGATGACGAGCAATTCGGGCGAAATCTGGACCATCTTTCTTGCGCCCTTTCTCGGCCTGCCGATGCCGCTGCTGCCGATCCACATCCTGTGGATCAACCTCGTCACCGACGGCCTGCCGGGGCTCGCGCTCGCCGGCGAGCGCGCCGAGCGCAGCGTCATGCGGCGGCCACCGCGCCCGCCGACGGAAAGCCTCTTCGCCCACGGCATGTGGCAGCACATCGTGTGGGTGGGCCTGCTGATGGGCGGCGTGTCGCTGCTCACCCAGGCGTGGGCGATCCATATCGGCTCCGCGCACTGGCAGAGCATGGTGTTCACTGTGCTCACGCTGTCGCAGCTGGGCCATGTACTGGCGATCCGCTCCGAGCGCGAGTCGCTGTTCACCCAGGGCCTGTTATCCAAC
>JBLMYH010000172.1:0-10241 GCA_050258175.1 Hyphomicrobiaceae bacterium | reverse complement strand
AGAAAAAGCCGGTTAAAGGGGCAAACAAAACAGGCGCGGGGTCAGGTCCTGCAAACCACATTTCCAACCCGGCCTGAGAAGCCGTCCGCCCTTCATCTCATTTTGCCGATTGATGCGTCGCCCCCAGCACAGCGCCGATCGTCACCAGCACGACGCCGGCAAGGGTCACGGCATCGAGGGATTCCCTCAGCAGGGGCACGGCGGCGACGGCCGAGATGCCCGGCACCATGGCCAGCATCAGGGTGGCCCGCTGCGGTCCGATGTTGTGGATGGCGTAGGCGAAGAGCAGGCCGGCGATCGAGGCGGCCAGGATGCCTTGGTAGATGCCTTGCAGCAGAACGAAGGACAGGGGAACGGCGCTGATGGCCTTGGGCAGGAACAGCAGATAAACAGGCGTGTAGCAGGCCATCGAAATCACGGCGATGCCGATCGTGGCTTCGAGGGGCGAGACATGCCAGTGCCTGAGCAACAAGCCAAAGCAGGCGTAGCAGATTGCGGCAAGCAGAAAGAACACATCCCCCACCCATTGATGGGCGGGTGCCCCGGAAAACTGGCCGAAGCTGTGGAGGCCGATCAGCACGATCCCCAGGCCGGCGACCAGCAGGGCGAATTCGGACCGGAGCCCGGGGCGGTGCCCGAGTGCGAGCCAGGCGATCAAGGCGGTCGCAAACGGAATGCCGCCATTGACCAGGATGCCCGCATGGGCGGCCGGCGCCAGGGAAAAGCCCGAGTAGACCAGCAACCCGTAGCTCATGCCGCCAAACCCGGCCAGCACGCCAAGTCGCGGCCACCTGAGGCGCTGCCAGCGGGCCAGCACGAACGGAAGACACACGATTCCCGAGAAGCCAAAACGGATGGCGGCCATGTCGTAGGGGGTAAGCGGGCTGCGCCCTCCCATCCGGGAGACGATGTTGAACCCGGACCAGACCACGACGACCGCAGCCGCAGCCGCAAAGCCTTTGAGCAGGTGGAGACGGTGCGCGGGGGGAGGGATGTCTGCATCGGTCATGCGATCGGCTTCCGGGCACTGCTGCGCCGTGACAACAAATAAACAGATTAAAGAGGCCAGGCCGAACTGATCTCGCTGTCCGGAGAAAACTTCGGTTCAGGTCTTGCAAAACACGTTTCTATTTCATTTCACGGCGCGCCCCTTATTCCGCGAAATCCTCGGGCCCAAAGATTTGCCGGATCTCGATGGTGTCGCCCTCGTCCGCAGGGCAGCGCTGCGCCCACTCCACCACGTCTTCCTTGGACGGCGCTTCCACCAGCCAGTAGCCGCCCAACACTTCTTTCGCTTCGATGAGCGGTCCGTCGGTCACGGAGGGCTTGCCTTTGCCGAACGACACGCGCGCACCCTTGGCCAGCGGATGCAGGCCGTTGAGCGACTCAATCTTGAGCGCTTTGCCCATTTCTTCGTTGAACCGTCCCATCTCTTCCATCTTCTTTGGGTCCGGCGTGAAGCCTGGCGCCGGTTGGCCACCTTGGTACACGGCAGGAATCATCAGCATCATGAATTTCACGGTGATCTCCTTTTGGCACGTCAGGGTCAGGTGAGGCAAACCGCACTGCCCCGAGCGCTCGGTCTACGCCTCATCAGGGCCCGCGGACGCAGGGGGTTTTCCAAGTACGTGTGCGACCAGCGGTATCGTCGTGGCGATGCCCACTGCAAGAAGCGTCCAGCCGACTGCACGGCGCTGGTCCGGATTTAACCGGTCGCAGAGCAGAAGTGCGATGCCCGCGCCCGCAGCGGCCCGCGTGCCGGCGATCAATCCGATTTCCGGAACGCTCAGTTTGACTTGTTTCATCATGTGCCTCTCTATCTGCAATGCCATCCACAACGCGCTGCATCCAATGATGGTTCGCACCGCCGATGCCGAAGCGTTGTTTGCCTGCCGCGACGTTATTTATAGTCAAGAATCAACGGCGCCACCCTCGAATTAGTTCCACCCATGCGACCTCGGATGCCCGCGCCGAGACCCGCGACCCCGCTGCGTGGCCGGTGGACGAACCCGCCCCGACCTGGGGCTGGCTTCACCCGCGCCGGGCGTGCACCAGACGCAGGCAGCGGGTGCCCACGGCGGTGCGTTGCCTCTACGTCGTCACGACCATGCGGTCTGGGTCGGCTTGAAAAATCATTAGAAAACAGCAAGATGCAGATTTCTCCGCGGGTGGCAGGCTTGTTGCTTGAAGAGGAGCTGCATGTGTCTGCATGCAGCGACGCCTTTGAGCGGCCTGTTAACGAACGACCAGGGAGAGAAGAGATGGCTTATTTAGCGCCTTCGGAATTTGTAACAAAGATGGTGGACGCCGGGGAGTCCAAGATTTTCATGTCGACCAGGGATACGCTGGTCCGGGCGTACATGGCCGGCGCCATACTGGCGCTGGCCGCGGTCTTCGCGATCACCGTCGCGGTCCAGACGCATTCGCCGCTGATCGGGGCGATCCTGTTTCCCGTCGGCTTCTCGATGCTGTACCTGATGGGATTCGATCTCCTGACCGGCGTGTTCGTGCTGACGCCGCTGGCCCTGATCGACAAGCGGCCCGGCGTCACGGTGAAGGGCGTGTTGCGCAACTGGGGGCTGGTATTCCTCGGCAACTTCGCCGGTGCGCTGACCGTCGCGGTGATGATGTCGATCATCTTCACCTACGGCTTCTCCATCGAGCCCAATGAAGTGGGCAAGAAGATCGCCGGCATCGGCGAGGCGCGTACGCTCGGCTACAAGGAATATGGCGCAGCCGGCATGCTGACGCTCTTCATCCGCGGCATGCTGTGCAACTGGATGGTGTCGATGGGCGTGGTCGGGGCCATGATTTCGACCTCGGTCAGCGGCAAGGTGATCGCGATGTGGATGCCGATCATGCTGTTCTTCGCGATGGCGTTCGAGCATTCGGTCGTGAACATGTTCCTGTTCCCGTCTGCCATGATCATGGGCGGAAACTTCTCGATCATGGACTACCTGATCTGGAACGAGATCCCGACTGCGCTGGGCAACCTGGTCGGCGGTCTGGCGTTCACCGGCCTCACGCTGTATGCGACCCACGTGCGCACCGCGCCGAAGCGTGTCGTGTACGCCGTGAGCCCCGAGCCCAAGAGCGCCTTCAACTGATTGGCAACCGATGAAAGGGCGTCGTCCCCGATGGGGAGGGCGCTCTTTCGGTATCCACGATGTCCAGCGAACTGAAAATCTCTGCAGGGCAGTATTCCGACAAGGGCCGCAAAGACATCAACCAGGATTTCCACGGCATCTGCGTGCCCCGGCAGCCGCAACTGAGCACGAAGGGTGTTGCCGTCGCGCTCGCCGACGGGATCAGCAGCAGCGATGTCAGCCACATGGCGAGCCGCGCCGCGGTTGCCGGCTTTCTGGAGGACTATTTCTGCACCTCGGACGCATGGTCCGTCAAGCACTCGGCACAGAAGGTGCTGACGGCGATCAACTTCTGGCTGAATGCGCAGAGCCAGCGAAGCGCGTACCGCTATGACCGTGACCGTGGCTACGTGTGCACGCTCAGTGCCATGGTCATCAAATCCATGACGGCGCATATCTTCCACGTCGGGGATGCGCGCATTTATCGACTGCGCGACAACGCGCTCGAGCAGCTGACGCAGGATCATCGCCTGCGGATCGCGCAGCATACCTATCTGGGGCGCGCCCTGGGCCTCGATTCGCATCTGGAGATCGACTACCAGGCCTTGCCGGTGGAGCGGGGCGACGTGTTCCTGCTGGCAACCGATGGCGTGTACGAGTACGCCAGCGCCGGCTACATGATCGACGCCGTGCGCACGCATCGCGACGATCTCGAGGGTGCCGCGCGGGCGATCGTCGATGAGGCCTACGCACGGGGCAGCCCGGACAACCTCACCGCGCAGATCGTCCGGGTCGAAGCGCTGCCGGCACAGCATGCCGACGAGGTGATGCGGCGATTGACCGAACGACCGTTTCCGCCGCTTCTCGACGCGCGGGCGGTTTTCGACGGCTTCACCATCGTCAGGGAGGTGCACGCCAGCAGCCGCAGCCACGTCTACCTGGCGGTGGACGGCGAGAGCGGGACGCCAGTCATCCTGAAGACGCCCTCCATCGACCTCCAGGGCGATCCGGCCTACCTGGAGCGGTTCCTGCTGGAAGAGTGGATCGCCCAGCGCATCCATAGCGCGCACGTAGTGAAGTCCCAACCGCTGGCGCGAAGGCGCAACTTTATCTATACCGTGACGGAGTTCATCGAGGGGCAGACGCTCACCCAGTGGATGGTCGATCATCCGAGGCCGGACCTGGAAACGGTGCGCGGGATCGTCGAGCAGATTGCCAAGGGCCTGCGCGCGTTTCACCGGCTGGAGATGCTGCATCAGGACCTGCGGCCGGACAACATCCTGATCGACCGCACCGGGACGGTGAAGATCATCGATTTCGGTTCGACGCACGTTGCAGGCATCGCGGAGATCGCCACGCCCATCGAACGCGCCAGCCTGCTCGGTACCGCGCAGTACGCCGCGCCGGAATACCTGCTCGGCGGAAGCGGCACGACCGCCTCGGACATTTTTTCGCTCGGCGTGATCGCCTATCAGATGCTGTCCGGCAAGCTGCCTTATGGAACGCAGGTGGCGAAATGCAAGACCCGCTCCGAGCAGAAGAAATTGCGGTACGAGTCGCTGCTCGACGGCGAGCGCGCGGTTCCGGCCTGGATCGACGGCGCGATCAGGAAGGCGGTCCATCCCGATCCACACAGGCGCTACGCGGAGTTGTCCGAGTTTGTATTCGATCTGCGCCAGCCGAACAGAGCGTTTCTGGATCGCCCCCACCCGCCCCTGATCGAGCGCAATCCGCTGGTTTTCTGGCAGGGCCTCTCTTTCATCCTGGCAGTCGTCCTCATCGTTCTGCTGGGAACACGCCATGCAGTCGTATGAGCGGCTGCGCCAAAGGCATCCAGCGTCGAAAGTGATGCCGGATGCATTCATTCACTTCACAGGAAGGAGATCGCAATGACCCGTGACGAAGTCACCCAACTCATCCTCACCAGCAAGCGCCGCAAGCAGCTCAGGTGGGCTCAACTCGCCGAGGCCACTGGCCAGAGCAAGGAATGGACGACCGCCGCCCTGATGGGGCAGATGACCCTGAATGCCGAGCAGGCCGAAAAGGTCGGGGCGATGCTGGCCCTGCCCGCCGAGGCGGTGGAGATGCTGCAGGTGGTGCCCTACAAGGGATCGTTGCCGACCGCGGTTCCCACCGATCCGCTGATCTATCGCTTCTACGAGTTGGTGAGCGTCTACGGCACCAGCATCAAGGAACTGATCCACGAGGAGTTCGGCGACGGCATCATGAGCGCCATCGACTTTTCCATGGACATCACACGTGAGCCCGATCCCAAGGGCGACCGGGTTCGCATCGTCATGAGCGGCAAGTTCCTGCCCTACAAGGCGTACTGAACGCCGGGGGAATGGCCGGGCCCTGTCCGGCAAGCCCTTGTCGGGCGCGACCGGCTTGCGCCCCCGCTCCTCTTTTCCCCCAGCGCCTTCAGCACGCAAACGCTGGCCGCGTCCGCGCTCAGACGTATGCTACAAAAGAGAGGTAGCCGGCGTGCCCACTCTCCCGTGACGTACTGCTGAAGCGCGACGCACCGAAAGGGAATATGCGATCTCCTCGGAGGATATGAGCTCCGGATAGAACGTGCTCGCCATCCCTCGGGTAGAAATTTACTCTGAAGGACACAGAAAATGGCTCGTGTCAGCACCTACCTCAATTTTCCTCGCTCGACCGAAGCGGCCTTCCTGTTCTACAAGTCCGTCTTCGGCACCGAGTTCACCGCGCCAATCGCCCGCTTCAAGGACATGCCTTCCGCGCCTGACCAGCCACCGCTGGCTGAAGCCGACCGGAACCTCGTCATGCACGTCGAATTGCCCATTCTGGGCGGGCACGCGCTTATGGGGACCGATGCCCCGGAGTCCATGGGCTTTACCGTAACGCCGGGCAACAACGTATACATCAATCTCGAGCCCGACACGCGCGTGGAGACCGAGCGTCTGTTCAATGCGCTTGCGGCCGGCGGCAGCATCGAGACGCCGCTGCAGGAGATGTTTTGGGGCGGCTATTTCGGCAGCCTGGCTGACCGTTTCGGCGTACGTTGGATGTTCAACTGCGCCAGCAAAATCTGACAAATCCTCATGGGGCCGTCATGGATACGCCCAATCGCGGTGGCTGGAAAACCTGTAGCCGGGGGCACAAGGATCGAGGAGCGGGGCCGAGTCCTGTTTGCTGGCCCGCCAAGGCGGCGAAGCAGGCAAGGAAGCCACACGGCAGGTCCCGGTAGCAACGCGGGCCAGGTCCGGTAATCTTCGAACACGAGGGCATGGCAATGAAGATCAAGCTGACCAGCGTCTACGTGGACGACCAGGAGAAGGCGCTGCGCTTCTACACCGACGTGCTGGGCTTTGCCAGGAAGGCCGATTTCAGCCATGGGGCGTTTCGCTGGCTGACGGTGGCCTCACCCGAAGACCCGGACGGCACCGAGCTGCAGCTGGCGCTCAACGACAACCCGGCGGCCAAGGCTTACCAGCAGGCCATGTTTCAGCAGGGCCAGCCCGCCGCCATGTTTTCCACCGACGACGTCAAGGGCGACTACGCGCGCATCAAGGCCCGCGGGGCCGAATTCACCCTGCCGCCAACCGAGGTGACCGGCTCGACCATTGCCATGCTGGACGACACCTGCGGCAACCTCGTTCAAATCACGCAGCTGGCGCGCGGGTAGGGCGCGCGTTTGGCGCAGGGAAGTCCGCGGGGTAGCGCGGCGTCAGGTCTTGCATCAACCCATGGCCGCCTGCGGCCGGGCCGCCCCGCAGCCGGCCGCAGCCTGCGTGCTACCATCGCTCCATCATATGGCGAACACCAGCGGGGCTACGGTTTTCGCCTGCACGCGCCGTAAGACGGGATACGGGCTGCGTCGCCATGCGCGGGTTGAGGCTGCGCTGGGACGCGCGAGAACGAAAAAGAATGGAGGCTTCTGGAATTGAGAGACGAGCAAACCGATCCGGACATAGGCCGGCGGATCCAGAATGCGATCGACATGCTGCCCAGCCCGATCTTCATCAAGGATGCGGACTGCCGCTACATCGCGTGCAACCGCGCATTCGAGAGCTATATCGGCCTGTCGCGCACCAGGATCATCGGCGCCACGGTGCATGACGTCGCCCCCGCCGAGCTGGCCGCGATCTACGAGAAGGCCGATCGCGATCTGCTGGCCGACGGCAGCACGCAAACCTACGAAACCAACGTGCGCTATGCCGACGGCAGCGTCCACGACGTCATCTTCTACAAGTCGGTGTTCTACAGCGAGGACGGCCAGCCGGACGGCATCTCGGGGGTGATACTCGACATCACCGAGCGCAAGCGCCTGGAAGACGAACTCGCGCAGGCGGCGAGGGAAGACTTCCTGACCGGCGCCGTGAATCTGCGCACGTTCTACGAACTGGCCGACCAGGAATTCGCGCGCTTCAAGCGCACCGGCGAAGCCTTTTCCCTCCTGGTGCTGGACCTCGATCGCTTCAAGAAAATCAACGACACGCTCGGCCACGAAGCCGGCGACGACGCGCTGCGGAAATTCGTCCAGATCGTCACGGCCAATCTGCGCGAGCAGGACATTTTTGCCAGAGCGGGGGGCGATGAATTCCGGCTGCTGCTGCCGGGCACGCCCCCGTCCGGCGCAATCGTGCTGGCCGAGAAAATCCGTAGAGAAGTGAGTCGGGTGAGTCTCGATGCGCCGAACGGCAGCGTCCCCCTGTCCATGAGCGCCGGGCTCTGCAGATGCCATCCGGATGACACGGGCATCGACGACATCGTTCGCCGGGCCGATGCCGCGCTGTACGAGGCCAAGGCGGCTGGCCGAAACGCCGTCAGGGCGCATCCTGGCAGCCTGTAGCGCAACTCGAGCTCCATGCCGCGTCGCCTGCGGCGAGAACAAGGCGGGGAAGGGCCACGGCTGTGCGTGACGGGCGCTTTCGGTCCCCGGCAAGCCCACGGCTGATTCGCCGGCAGCCCCCGTGCTACCATCCGCCGCGCCATGCGACTCCCCCAACTCCGACAACGTCTACGCGATCTGGGCGCCGCGCCCTGTCATGAGGGGCGCGTGCTGCGGGCGTGGGTTCAACTGCGCTCGCTCGACACCAGGCGGCGGCGCGCCGAGGACTTCCTGCCGCTGAGCTTGCGCAATGCGCTACCGGGCCTGTTCGACGAATTGCGCGCCCTGGCGCGGGTGCATTCCGAGTACCCCGGCGAGGATGGCTCGGCCCGCTTGCTGGTGGCGCTGGCGGATGGCCAGACGGTGGAAAGCGTGCTGTTGCCGCGCGACGGCCTGTGCGTGTCCACCCAGGTCGGCTGTGCAGTGGGCTGCGTGTTCTGCATGACCGGCCGCGCCGGCCTGCTGCGCCAGCTCTCCAGCGCGGAGATCGTCGCGCAGGTGGTGCTGGCGCGCAGCCGTCGCCCGGTGAGGAAGGTCGTTTTCATGGGCATGGGCGAGCCGGCCCACAATCTCGACAACGTGCTGGAGGCCATCGAGCTGCTCGGTGTGGAAGGCGGCATCGGCCACAAGAACCTGGTCTTCTCGACCGTCGGCGACCGCCGCGTGTTCGAGCGCCTGCCGCAGTCGACGGTGAAGCCTGCGCTGGCGCTCTCGCTGCACACCACCGATGCCGCGCTGCGCCGGCGCCTGCTGCCGAAGGCGCCCGACATCGCGCCGGCCGAACTGGTCGAGCTGGGCGAGGCCTACGCCCGCCGCACCGGCTACCCGATCCAGTATCAGTGGACGCTGCTCGAAGGGGTCAACGACAGCGAGGCCGAGCTGGAAGGCATCACCCGACTGCTGGCCGGCAAGTACGCGGTGATGAACCTGATCCCCTACAACAGCGTCGAGGGCGTCGACGGCTGCGACTACCGCCGCCCGAGCTGGGAGCGCGCGGCCGCGATGGCGCGCAGCCTGCACCGGCGCGGCGTGCTCACCAAGCTGCGCCACTCCGCGGGGCAGGATGTCGAGGGCGGTTGCGGACAGCTGCGGGCGCGGGTGCTGGGCGTGGCAGCGCGCGCCTGAAACATCAAACGGTCGGGCTGAGTCGGCCCGGCTCAGGCGAGTCTGTCGCCGAGTGCGCGCAGGAGTTGCGCGCCGTCGCCCCGCCAGGCGCTGCCATGCATGCAGGCAAGGGTTTCGGGCGCCGTCAACGCCAGCCGCTCCAGCATCTCGCCCGCGTATTTCGTGTGCGAGAAGTAATCCATGTTTGCGCGGAACGCCTCGCTGGGCTCGAGAATATCCGCCTCGGTGAGCGCGGGCAGCTTCGCCCCGCCCTGGGTGAACAGGTCGCCACAGAACAGCGTTTTCGTGCGTTCCTCGCTCAGCAGGCCGCATTCCCAGGCATGCGGCAGGTGCGGGGTGTCCGACCAGCGCACCTGGTGGCTGCCCAGATCCAGCGTCTCCCCGTTCTGCAGGGTCCGCGGGGCTCGGTCGGCGAGATCGCTGACGGACACCAGGCCCGCCACCTGGCCGCAGACGGGCACGGCGCCCGGGGCTGCCGCGAGCCAGTCGTTGAGGGAACCGCATTCGTCCGCCTCGACATGCGAGAAACCGATATAGCGCAGTGACTCGATCGGCAGCACACTGGCCGCGGCCTCGCGCACCAGCGGGAACATTCGGCGCGGCCCGGTGTGGAACAACAAAGGCTCATCGGCGGCGATGAGGTACTGGTTGAATGAGAATTCGAAGCCGCCTTCAAATACGACCGGCGTATTGATCCGGTAAATCCCGTCGGCGATTTCATGCACGTTCGTTCCGGACTGTTGATTGGTGATGGTCATGGTCTTTTTCCTCGGCTGTGAGTGGGGGGACCGTTAATCAGTGAACAAAACTGTTCACCCAATGAACTTTAGGCCATGGGTAGGGCTTGTCAATAATTAAATGAACAGCTATGTTTACTTAATATGGCAACGCGGAAATACACCAAGACCCGCCGGGCGGAGCAGCAGGACGAGACGCGCGCCAGGATCGTCGAAGCGACCATGAAACTGCACGAGTCGCTGGGCCCGGCGCAGACCTCCATCATGGCCATCGCCGAGGCGGCGGGCGTGCAGCGCCTGACGGTCTATCGCCATTTTCCCGACGATGCCAGCCTGTTCGAGGCCTGCACGACACGCTACCTGGAATTGCATCCCCCGCCGCAGCCGGCGGCGTGGGCGGCCATCGAGCGCTCCGGCGAACGCAGCCGTACTGCC
>JBLMYH010000171.1:0-6350 GCA_050258175.1 Hyphomicrobiaceae bacterium | reverse complement strand
CGGCTGGCCAAGCGCGCGCTGCTGGCGGTGCTGCCGAGCAAGGAAGAGTTCGGCTACACCATGCGCGTGGTGTCGGAAATCACCGAATCCAACGGCTCCTCGTCGATGGCCTCGGTGTGCGGTGGCTGCCTCTCGCTGATGGACGCCGGCGCGCCGCTGAAGGCGCACGTCGCCGGCATCGCCATGGGCCTGATCAAGGAAGGCAACCGCTTCGCGGTGCTGACCGACATCCTCGGCGACGAGGATCACCTCGGCGACATGGACTTCAAGGTCGCGGGCACTGAGAAAGGCGTCACCGCGCTGCAGATGGACATCAAGATCACCGGCATTACCAAGGAAATCATGCAGGCCGCGCTGTCGCAGGCAAAGGAGGGCCGCATGCACATCCTCGGCATCATGAAGGCGTCGGTCTCCGAGACGCATGAAATGTCGGCCTACGCGCCGCGCATCATCGCGATGAAGATCAACCCGGAAAAGATCCGCGACGTGATCGGCAAGGGCGGCGCCGTCATCCGTGCACTGACCGAGGAAACCGGCACCCAGATCGACATCCAGGAAGACGGCAGCGTGAAGATTGCCTGCACCAGCATGGAATCCGGTGAACTGGCGAAGAAGCGCATCGAGGAGATCACCGCCGAAGTCGAAGTCGGCAAGGTCTACGAAGGCCCGGTCATCAAGCTGCTCGACTTCGGCGCGATCGTCAACGTGCTGCCGGGCCGCGACGGCCTGCTGCACATCTCGCAGATCGCCCACGAGCGCGTCAACACCATCGGCGACTACCTGAAGGAAGGCCAAGTCGTGAAGGTGAAGATCCTCGAGGCCGACGAGAAAGGCCGCCTGCGCCTGTCGATGAAGGCCCTGCTGGAAGCCCCCGCACCGACCCCGACTGACAGCGAAACGCCGGAGAATGCAGGCTAGATCGGTCTGCCCTTCAAAAAGAACCGCGCTCTCGGGCGCGGTTTTTTTATGCTGCCGGGGCCGACGGGAAGATAACGTTTACCACGAGGCCAGCCCCCCCCGCGCCCGTTTCCAAGCTGACCTTGGCGCCATGCAAATGTGCGATGCGCTCGACGATGGTCAGGCCGAGACCCGCTCCATCGACACTGCCCGACAGCCGGTGGAATGGCGCAAACGCTGCGGCACGCTGCGGCGCAGGAATGCCCGGTCCATTGTCTGCCACCTGCCAGGTCACGCCCAGCCCCGAGCGGTACACCGTCAGCGTGATGCGGGTCCCGCCATAACGCAGGGCATTGTCGATCAGATTGGCAAGCATCTCCCGCAGCAATTGCGCATCGCCCATCACCCAAGCCGCGCTGTCCTTCATTTCGAAGCCGATTTCCACCCCTCTTGCCAATGCCTCCGGCACCCACTCGCGTGCGACGTCCCGCACCACTTCAACGCCGTCCAGGCGGTTCAGGCGCAAGGTATTCTCTGCCGCATCGACGCGCGCCAGGACAAGCAGCTTCTGCACCAGATCGCCCATGGTCTGCGTCGACTTGGCAATGCGCGCCAACGCATGCTGCGCGTCCTCATGCCGCGCACCTGCCAGGGCCGCCTCGGCCTGCGCCCGGATGCCCGCGATGGGGGTGCGGAGCTGGTGCGCGGCATCCGCGACAAAACGCGATTGCGACTCGACCGCCTCGGCCAGACGCTGCAGCAGCGAATTGATCTCGTCCAGAAAGGGCCGCAATTCGGCAGGCGTACCCTCCAGCGGGACCGCGCTCAGATCGAACGCCTGCCGCGCCGACAGACGGTCGCGCAGCCGGCTAAGCGGCTCGAGGCCACGTCCCACGCCGTAGGCAATGGCAAACGCCGCGGTCAGGGTCATCAGCAACATGGGAATCACGATCGCCAGCGTGGCGCGCTGGGCCATTGCCGAACGGCGCGTCAACGTTTCCCCCACCTGGACCAAAGCCGTCCCGCGTGCACTCGTCCCCCTGAGGGAGAGCGCAAACGCCGCCACCCGGACCTTATCGCCGTCCTTGACCCCATCGTAGAGAATCAATTCGCCCGGCCGGATGCGCTGATACGCGGGGGGACGCGGCATATCCTCCTCCCCATCAATGACCTGCCCTGCCGGGTTGATAACGCCGTGGAACAACAGATCTTCCTGGTCGAACACCAGCAATTCTCGCGCGGCAACCGGCAAATCCACCTGTACCTGTCCCCGGAACACCTCGACGCGATCGGCCAGAGCGAACGCGCGCCGCGCCAGCGAGCGGTCAAACGCCGCATTGATGAAATACTGGCTGGAAAAATAGGCGATCACCCACAACAGGATGAAGAGCGGCAACATCATCGACAGCATGCGGACAATCAGCTGCCGCCGCAGGCTCGTCTGGCCGTCCCTGCTCAACGTTCGGCTTCCAGCAGATAACCCAGGCCGCGCAGCGTGCGGATCACCACGCCGGAGCCCTCAAGCTTGCGCCGCAGTCGATGGATGTAGACTTCCACCGCATTGTCGCCCACGCCTTCATCCCAGCCTGTCAGGCGATCTGCGATCGCCTCCTTGGCTGTGACCCGGCCGGCATGATTGAGCAGGATTTCCAGCACCTCCACCTCGCGCGCAGACAATACCAGCGGCGTCTCGTCGACACTGGCTTGACGCTTCACGCTGTCAAAACCAAAGCGCCCCATGCGTATCCGGGTATCGGCCACGCCATGCGCCCGCCGCAGCAATGCCCGCAAGCGCGCGAGCAACTCATCCAGGGCGAACGGCTTCAGCAGGTAATCGTCCGCCCCCGCATCCAGGCCACGCACCCGGTCTTCCACCGTGTCGCGTGCGGTGAGGACCATCACGGGCAGGGATACGCCACGCTTACGCAAGTTGCGCAACACCTCCAGGCCTTCGCGCCGCGGCAACCCGAGATCAAGCAGCATGGCGTCGTAGGCATACGCCTTCAGCGCGGTTTCAGCCTGCACCCCATCACGGCTCCAGTCGACCGCGAAGCCCGCCTGCCGCACAGCCAGCATGACGGCCTCGCCCAGGGTCGGGTCATCTTCCACGAGCAGAATTTTCATGTCTAAAGTCTGACACAAACTCAGGCCATTCGGCCTTCAACACGGTTCGAATATAAAGCGCGGATCCTTGCAGGGAATCGTAAGGTTCATGTAAGTATGGCGCCGCATAGTGGCCCCCATGCAGTCGATTGCGATTGCATGCCAATCCACTTGATCATATGGAGAAATTGATGAGCAAACTGATGTCTTCCCTGGTCGCCGCCGCCATCGCCGGTGCTTTCAGCCTGTCCGCGATTGCTGCTGAAGCCACTCCCGCAACCCCCGCAGCTCCCGCGGCCGCTCCCGCTGCAGAGAAGCCCGCGGCTGCACCCAAGAAAGCGACGAAAAAGCACACTCACAAGAAGAAGTCGACCAAGAAAGCTGAATCCAAGAAAGCTGAGCCCAAGAAAGCCGAAGAGACAAAGTCTGACGCTGCTGCTAAGCCTGCAGAACCCAAGAAGTAATTCTTCCTGGCCACAAAAAACCGCGCCCTTGGGCGCGGTTTTTTTATGCCGGGGATTCGAGAAACGTTTGCCACCAGCGCTTGCGCTGGCCAGTCACCACGCTGCGCACTTCCAGTTCGCGCGGCGGTGTGCGGCTCATCAGCCAGCCGGGAAGCACCGAGGATTTCATCGAACTGGAACCGCACGAGCTGCCGAGGTGATTCGGATCATAGATCTTGATGAAGTTCGGCGCATCCAGATTGTCGGCGTAAACGATCGCGCAATAATCCTCGTGATGCTCGCGCCGCAGCAGTTCATCCAGTTCCCGCATGAACTGCTGGACCTTGTCGGCGGCCGCGGGCTCTTGCGGCACCTGCTGACCGACCGCATAGAGATACCAGCCCGCCTCGGCGTCCACCTTTTGCCAGAATGACGTCAACTGGTCCCAGCGCATCACGCTATAAAGCAGTCCATTGTAGTAACGGTCGAATTCGTTGGTGTCTGCCATGGTGCGGTCCGGTGATTGGGTCGGGAAGTGTCGGCAGCCGGGTGGCGCCGGGCTTATTTGGCAACCTGGCGCTCGCGGATTTCCTCAAGCGTCTTGCAATCGATGCATAGCGTCGCCGTCGGGCGGGCCTGCAGTCGCTCCAGCCCGATCTCGATCCCGCAGGACTCACAGTAGCCGTAATCGCCGCTGTCGATCTTGGCGATGGTTTCGTTGATCTTCTTGATCAGCTTGCGTTCCCGGTCACGGTTGCGCAGTTCCAGCGCCATATCGGACTCCTGGGTGGCGCGGTCGTTGGGGTCGGCGAAGACCGTCTGCTCGTCCTGCATCGAATGCAGGGTAGTATCGATGTCCTGCGATAGCTCGGCTTTCCAGGCTTCGAGCATTTTGCGAAAATGCGCGAGCTGTTTTGCATTCATGTATTCTTCGCCCTTTTTGGCCTTGTAAGGCTCGAAGCGCATCAAAGTTTCAGCCATCTCGTTCTCTGTTCTCTTTGAAAATTTCAGTCTAATCCGGGCCAAGCCCAACCTGACTTAATATCAGAATCGTTTAAGCGCCGCAACCCATATGACACTACACGCCCTACTCTTTGACGTGGACGGCACCCTTGCCGACACCGAGCGCGATGGCCACCGCCCCGCCTTCAATCAAGCCTTTGCCGACGCCGGCCTCGATTGGCACTGGGATGTCGCCCTCTACGGCAAACTGCTCGCCGTCACCGGCGGCAAGGAGCGGATGAAACACTATATCGACCACTATCGGCCGGACTATAGGAGGCCGGACAATTTCGACGAACTGGTGGCCGACCTGCACAAGGCCAAGACCCGCCACTACAGCGCACTCGCCGCCCGCGGCGGTATCCCCATGCGCCGCGGGGTCAAGCGCCTGCTGATCGAGGCACGCGCCGCCGGCCTGCGCCTGGCGATCGCCACCACCACGACGCCGGAAAACGTCAGCGTGCTGCTGGAGCACAGCCTGGGGCCCGGCACGCAGGACTGGTTCGAAGTGATCGCCGCAGGCGACATCGTGCCGGCGAAGAAGCCCGCGCCCGACATCTATTTCTACGCACTGGAGAAAATGGGACTCGCTGCTGCCGACTGCCTCGCCTTCGAGGATTCGGAAAACGGCCTGAGCGCGAGCCTGGGGGCCGGCCTGAAGACGCTGGTAACGGTCAACGACTACACGCTTGATCACGACTTCAGCGGCGCCGCCGTGGTGCTGTCCGACCTCGGCGACCCCGGTACGCCCAACCGGCTGCTCGCCGGTGCCGACCTCGGCCAGCCGTTCGTCGACGTGGCCTACCTCAGGGCCCTGCATCAGCTCTGAAGCACTGACTGCCCCCTCAGGGGTTGTGCATCAGCGCGGCCTCGAGCGTGTTTTCCAGCAGGGTCGCCACGGTCATCGGCCCGACACCGCCGGGCACCGGCGTGATCCAGCTGGCGCGTTCCGCTGCGGAATCGAAATCGACGTCGCCGACCAGCTTGCCGTCCGGCAGGCGATTGATGCCGACGTCGATCACAATCGCGCCCTCGCGCACCCAGTCGCCCGGAATCATGCGCGGCCGTCCCACCCCCACCACCAGCACCTCGGCCGAACGCACGAAGCTTTCCAGGTCGCGCGTGGCGCTGTGGCAGACGGTGATCGTGCAGCCGGCCAGCAGAAGTTCCAGGCTCATCGGCCGGCCGACGATGTTGGACGCGCCGACCATCACCGCATTCTTGCCGCGCAGTTCCTCGTTGGTCGCGCGCAGCAGCGTCATGATCCCGCGCGGCGTGGAGGGCCGCAGCGTCGGCATCTTCACCGCCAGCCGGCCGATGTTGTAGGGGTGGAAGCCGTCAACATCCTTGTCCGGGCGGATACGCTCGATCACTGTCTCGGCATCGATATGCGCCGGCAGCGGCAATTGCACCAGGATGCCGTCTATGGCGGGGTCGGCGTTCAGCATGTCGATCAGCGCCAGCACTTCGTCCTGGGTGGTGGCGCTCGGCAGGTCGTGCGACACGCTGGTGACGCCAGCGCGCTCGCAGGCGCGTTTCTTGTTACGCACGTACACGGCCGAAGCCGCGTCGTCGCCGACCAGGATCACCGCCAGGCCGGGACGGCGTTTGCCCTGCGCCTCGCGTTCCGCCACCTTGTCGTGGACCACTGCGAGGATGGTGTCGGCCATGGCCTTGCCGTCGAGAATACGTGCGCTCATCAAGACAACCCTGAAGCAAAAGGGTGATTTTCCCGGAAACCCCCCTCCCTACTCAAGCGAAAATTGACCCCGCCGATTCGCCAAGGTATAGTCTCGCCTCTCCGAAATGCGTCCGCTTTCCTCGCCAGGATTCCGGACGCCGATAGGATTTCGGGGTGTAGCGCAGCCCGGTAGCGCGCCTGCTTTGGGAGCAGGATGTCGGAGG
>JBLMYH010000170.1:0-6058 GCA_050258175.1 Hyphomicrobiaceae bacterium | reverse complement strand
AAACCCGGTTTTTTCCACAACGCCATGTAAAGAAAAGACATTTTCTGTCTTCTTGCGGAGACAGGGTTCACCCGGTGGTCAACGCTTGTCCAAGCCAGACTCGCGCCGGCATATCGGCAGGCTTGGCCGTGGCCGGATCGACTCCTGACTGCCCGGCAGGCACGGCTCTCCAGGCCCTGCGAGGCCGCGCGACCGCCCGCCTACCCCGCCAACTGGCCTGGCGCGGCCACGAAATACCTGAGTGTTTTTGTCTGGTATTGGCCTCGAAATGAAATACAGATCGCGCTTTCTCGTTTCGACCAAGTGCTAGATAGGAGGCGCTAATCATGAGAAACATGCACATCGACTATCGCGGCCCTGACCATGGCTTCCAGGCCGCGATCCTGCTTGCGAAAGACGCAGCGAAGGAGAGCCAGATGAAGGATCCGACGATCATTGCCTGGCATCGGAACAGCAGGCTGGGGGGAACGACGCCTTACTATGACGGCGCCAACCCCGAAACCTGGTGGGAAAAATACGGCGAAGGCAACGGCGGCAAGCTAGAGGTCAGCGTTGGGGATGATGACTATCAGTTCATCATGATGGATGCGGGCGGCTATGAAACTGTGGGCGATATCCCCCTCCGCAACCTGACGGATCGCGAGGGCAACCAGTACCTCTGCCTTACACCCCTGCAGGGCAGGGATAGCGCGGTGCCCAAGCAGGAAGCCTGCACCCTCCTGGATGGCTGGATGGCCGACCAGTATTGATCCTGGTCAGGGGTTCGCCCCGGCGACCGGCGCTTGTTGCCGGCACGCGGGTGATTGAGCCGGAGTTGTGTTTTGACGGGGTGCATTTCATGGAAGGAGTAGGGCGATGAACCACACCGTCAAGCTGCTGATGAGCCAGTTCGTCACCCATGACGTGAAACATTTCATCCTCAGCAAGCCGGCGGGGTTTTCTATCGTTCCCGGCCAGGGCGTGGAATTGGCGATCAACCGGCCCGGCCTGCGTGGCGAGGGGCGACCCTTCACACCCACGGGCCTGGCGGGTGACGGGGTGCTGGAGTTCACCATCAAGGCTTACCCTGCCCATGCGGGCGTGACCCACGCGCTCCATCAACTGGAGCCGGGTGCCGAACTGCTGATGTCCGAGCCGTTCGGCACCATCCACTACAAGGGGCCCGGCGTGTTCATCGCCGCTGGCGCCGGCATCACGCCGTTTCTTGCCATCCTGCGCGAATTGGCGCGCAAGGGGGAGGCCGGCCGCCAGACCCTGATCTTTTCCAACAAGACCCCAAGTGATGTGATCTGCGAAAAGGAGCTGCGCCATGTGCTGGGTGAACGCTGCATCCTGACCTGTACCGGTATTGCCGCCCCGGGCGGCTACAAGCACCGGCGCGTCGACCGCGCTTTTCTGGAGGAAAAAATCAAGGACTTCACGCAGCGCTTCTATGTCTGCGGCCCGCCCCCCTTCGTGGAGGCAATCAACGCTGCCTTGGCGGAACTGGGGGCCCGTCCGGAAAACCTGGTATTTGAGCGGTGAATCGCGCACCTGCCCACCCGGCGAGCAAAAAGAAGTCGAGCAGGCCCATGACGTGGTTCTGGGCGGCATGCTGGCGCCGCGCATCGCAGTGATCGCCCGGCACCGCACGAGCTGAGCGGCTCGCAACGTCACCGACCGCACTGGAGGCCGCTGCCAGCGCACCAAGCTCGATTATCCTTGCATCGATTTTTGCCGAAACCGGGTATGCCAACTCCCGATATCGCTAGCGGGTCATCGCCAATCCTTAATCCCGATGGTAGTCACGATCGTGATCCCAGTCGCGGCCTTCGTGGCCCCGCTGCCGAGTCTCCCTCGGGTAGCGATCCCTGGGTAACTCTCTCCAGGGCCCCGTTCGTTGGTGCGAGTAGCTCCAGCGTCGATCGTGGTAGTAATAGTAAAAGCCGTTCTGATAGTAGTAGGGCTCCACATCCAGTTCCACGACCCCCGGCAGCGCGGGCGCCACAACCCAATCAGCACCCCGGTCTGCGGGTGCCACGACGCAGCCGGGCAACAGAAGTACGGCAAGCAGTGCAGCGCGGGGCATCCTGTGCATGTCTATTCTCCTAGTTGGGCATCGTGAACGCGAGGTCGATCTTCCGGCCGTTGGATGCGTTCATCGCTTGCCACGGGGCAGCAGGCGGATGGCCTGCGGGTCTGGAAGCGCGATGCCTGCGGAAGTGAACTTGTAAAGTAGCGCATGACGATACGACTTCAAGTGGTTCGGGAGCAGTCCTTGCCGGCGCTTACATTCGGTTACAACGCGTTACATTCTCGCGGTTCCCCGACACATCAGGGATACAACACTTCAGCAGAATACGTCTCATGCTGTGCCCGCCTTGGGCCGGCTATTCTTGGAACGTCTCTGAAGGAGATCGCAATGAAACTGATCCCGGGTTCTTTTGCCAAACGCGTCCTGATGGTGGGCTTGATCGCCGGCAGCGGCATTCTCGCGGCATCGTCTTTCGCGATGACGGCCGCGGGTCCTGCAGGCAAGGAAGGCTGCGACGCCCGCCACGGGCAAAATGTTCATGCCAAGTGGGAGGCGCGCCGTGCTGCGCACCTGTCCGCATTGCAGGAAAAGCTCAAACTCAAACCTGATCAGGAGGCCGCCTGGAAGACCTTTGTCAGCGCCACCCAGCCGGACCTGCGTCACCAGGCAGACCGGCAGGCGATGCGGGGCGAGTTCGAAAAGCTGAGCACGCCGCAGCGCCTGGACAGGATGCTTGCCATGGCGGAAGCACGGCGGGCCAGAATGCTCGAACGCAGCCAGGCGATCAAGACCTTCTACGCGCAACTCAGCCCGGAGCAGCAAAAGGTGTTCGATGCGGAGTTCAATCCGCAATGGGGGAATGGCCGCCATCGTGCCAATCCTGAGTAGTCAGACGAGCGCTTGACTGAGCGTGGGCGGGCGACCGCCCACGTTTTTTGTGGCTAATCGAACGGGGCCCGCAAAAAATAGCTAAATGGCCCTGCTTCAAATACTATTCGCGGAACAAGCATAACGCGGGCAGAGGCATGGTGTTCATCGGGACATTCTCGCATCGACCGGGCGGCACTGGGGCTGTCCTTGCGCAAGTCGGGCTGTTCGGGCGCAGTGGGTGACCTGCCGTTCGAACCCGCGGTGACGGGATGAGCCGGGCGACGAACGCCGTTCTGCTATCGGCCCTCGTAGCGCCGGGCGCCGGCCACCTCTATCTGAGACATTATCCGCGCGGCGTCGCCTTGATCGGGATCAGTCTTGCCTGCCTCTGGGTCTTTGTGGAGCGGGCGATGCAGCAGGCATCGATCGTTCTCGATAGGCTGGCATCCGATGCCGGTGGAATCGATGCCGGCCAGCTTTCCGACCTGATCACGCAGACATCGGGTGGCCCGGGCAGTCTCGTTGTCACGCTTACTTCACTGGCGCTGGCCGTTTGCTGGGCGATCGGGATCGTCGATGCGTACCGGCTCGCAAAAGAACAGCAGGGCCCGCACGGGGCAGGAGACTGAAAGCCGGCGCAAGCGGGCCTTCCGCGCGTGTCGATTGAAATGACTGGAGAGGAAGAACGATGGCTACGCCGGATATCCGCAACATCGCCGTATTTTGTGATTTCGAGAACGTGGCGATAGGCATCAGGGACGCCAACTATCCGGATTTCCGGATTCGCCCGGTGCTCGAACGCCTGCTGCTCAAGGGCAGCATCGTGGTGAAGAAGGCCTACTGCGACTGGGACCGCTACAAGGAATACAAGCGTGACATGCACGAGGCGGCGTTCGAACTGATCGAAATTCCGCATGTGCGCCAGTCGGGCAAGAACTCGGCGGATATCCGCATGGTCGTCGATGCGCTGGACCTTTGCTACACCAAGTCGCACATCGACGCCTTCGTGATCATCAGCGGGGACTCGGACTTCTCGCCGCTGATCTCCAAGCTGAAGGAGAACGGCAAGAGTGTCATCGGTATCGGCGTGCGCGGCTCGGCGTCGTCGCTGCTCATCGGCAACTGCGACGAGTTCATTTTCTATGAGGATCTGGTGCAAATAAAGGCGGCGCAGAGCAAGGCGCCGCAAAAAGCGCTTGCCAAGAAGCCGGCGGTCTCAGCCTCGCCGGCCCCCGCCATAGAGACCGCGGGCGCTGCGCCCAAGACCGCGGCCCCGAGCCGCCGGCGCGCCCGCCCGGCGGCGGCCGCAGCCGACGCGGTTCCGCCCGCCGGCCCCGCTGAACCGAGCGCGGAAGAGAAGAGAAGCCAGGCCGTCGACCTGGTGGTGAGCACGGTCGAGCAACTGGTGGCGGAGCGCGGTGGCGAGGGCTCCATCTCGGCGTCGTTGATCAAGAGCACCATCAAGCGGATCCGTCCGGGATTCAGCGAGTCGGAATACGGCTACGGTGCCTTCGGCAAGATCCTCGACGACGCCCACAAGCGAGGCTTGTTGGTAGTGGACAAGAAAGACGGCGGTGCGGTTGTCGTCAGCCTGCCGCCATCGCGGGCCTGACCCCCGCAATGGCCACAATCGGGTGGACTACGCGAGGGCCGCGTCAATCGTCCATCCGCCCTTTAGCGAATTGAAATGAACCGACTCCTGCTGATTGCCGCGCTCGCGGCCGCCGCCTATTTCGTGCTTGCTCCGGGCCCTCGTGCGCCTGAGGAGGCCGCACCAAGGCCCGGCGTGTTGCTGGGAGCGGGGGGCAGCAGCGATGCGATTCTCGACAACGCGTTCACGCATCGCCTCAGCAACCTGCAGGTGACGGGGCAGGGGACGGTGGTGAAGCTGCTGCCGGACGACGACAACGGCAGCCGGCATCAGCGCTTCATCCTGCGGCTCGCGTCGGGGCGCACGTTGCTGGTGGCCCACAACATCGATCTGGCGGAGCGCGTCGATACGCTGCGCGTCGGGGACACGGTGGCCTTTTCCGGCGAGTACGAATGGAACCCGAAGGGTGGCGTGATCCACTGGACGCACCACGATCCCGATGGACGTCATGCGGCAGGTTGGATCAAGCACGACGGACAGAGCTACCAGTAGGGGGTTGCGAATGGCTGTTCGGGCAGCCGGATATCAGCGGTATCGGGATGAATGCAGCGGGGATACTCCCGGGAGGGATCGATGCAGCCGCCGTCCCGATAGGTCCCTTTAGGGTCGCGCAGTCGCACCATGTGCTGCAGGATGCGCGCCGCCTCCGACGGGTCGTTCAGTGAGGCGCGGACCCGTTCCTCGACGATACCCTCGTCCATCTGCGGCTCGCCGTGTTCATCAACATATACCCCGTGCCGCCAGTGATAGATTTCCACGCACTTCGTCGTCAGGGTGAAGGGCTGGTCGCGTCTCCAGAAATTGGTGAACAGGCCGTTGCCGAGATAGAACACCCACGAGCCTTCATAGCCGGTCACATCGGCAGAGCGTTCGTCGGGGTTGCGGAACCAGAGGCGGTCGCCGGGGACGTAGTACCTCGGCGGCAGCGGCGCTGCCATGGAGCCGTATTCATGCAGGAAGACATCGTGGAACTGGCCGGACATGATGGGCCGGGCCTCCCATTGGCGTTGCAGGCGCGCAAGCAGTGCGGGGTTACTGGCCGCGAGTTCCTGGGCGAGGCCGAGCAGGATGACGTATTCGGTCGCCCGGTAGCAGGAAAAAGCGTAGAGCTGGCCGGACACCTCGGGTTGGGTGGCCTTCACCAGGCCTTCGATCAGCGGCCGGCCTGGCAGGATGGTGAAGCCCTTGCCCTCGACATAGGTCCAGTAATCCGCGGGGCGCTCGGCTTCGGTGGTGTGGAAGTCGAGCGCCGTCCGGCGCGCAGCCTGGACGATGTTGCGCCGGATATGGGCGGCCGAGCGGGCCTCGGCGAAGCTGGGAAACGCGAAGGCCACCGGCCCCAGCAGCATGGCAACGAGGATCTCGCGCTCCAGGTCGGCAACGCGGGTCTCGGGATCGAGATGGAGCCGTTCGCACAACTGGGTGGTATCGAAGTCGGGCGCCCATTCCCTGACGCAGTCTGGCCGCACCCGGAAGCGGAGCGCGAGGCCTTCCTGGCGGGTCTCGACTTGCCGATCGCGGCC
>JBLMYH010000169.1:0-8419 GCA_050258175.1 Hyphomicrobiaceae bacterium | reverse complement strand
CCCGGACTCTGAGCCCTGATCGTGGAATCTGTTACATGACAACGAAAAAACCAGCAAGACCCAGCGTGGCGCGTTCCAAGGGCGCGCAAGTCAAGAAGACGGCACCGCAGGCCGGCACCGTGCGCGTGGCGGCGATCCAGATGGCGTCCGGCCCCAACGTGCCGGCCAACCTGGCGGAGGCCGAGCAGCTCATTGAGCTCGCAGTCGAGGCGGGCGCGCGCCTGGTCGTGCTGCCGGAATTTTTCTGCCTGATGGCGCTGAAGGATGCCGACGTGGTGAAGGCGCGCGAGGCGGAGGGCCACGGCCCGATCCAGGCCTTCCTGTCGCGCCTGGCGAAAAAGCACAAGATCTGGCTGATCGGCGGATCGCTGCCGCTGGAAGCCAGCGTGGCGAACAAGGTGCGCAACAGCTGCCTGGTGTACGACGACCGCGGCAAGCGGGTTGCGCGCTACGACAAGATCCACCTGTTCGGCCTCGACCTCGGCAACGAGCGCTATCAGGAAGCCAAGCTGATCGAGCCGGGCGACAAAGTCGTCGTCATCAACAGCCCGTTCGGCCGCATCGGCCTGTCGATCTGCTACGACCTGCGCTTCCCCGAGTTGTATCGCGCCATGCCCGACGTCGACATCATCGTGGTGCCGTCGGCGTTCACCGCCACCACCGGGCGCGCGCATTTCGAAACCCTGATTCGCGCGCGCGCGATCGAGAATCTCGCCTACGTGATCGCGCCGGCGCAGGGCGGCTACCACCTGTCGGGCCGCGAAACCCATGGCGACAGCATGATCGTCGATCCCTGGGGCGTGGTGCTCGACCGCCTGCCGCGCGGTTCCGGCGTGGTCATCGCCAACATCAACCCGGCCTACCAGGCGAGCCTCAGGAAGAGCCTGCCCGCGCTGCAGCATCGCTTCATCCAGTGCCAGCAGATCCAGGTCGACGTGGCCGAGCGCCGCGCGGTCGCCAAGCGCTCGTCCCCGCCCGGGGGCGAGCCCACCCCCAAATAAAGTTAGCCAGGACACGCCATGAATCCCACCGACGCCTTCGTTCCGATTCAAACCGCCGAGCAGTTGTTCCACTCCGCTGAAGCCACGCTGCTGACGCCGAACGGGCTCGACGCCGACAAGCTCGCGCCGGTGTTCGGTCGGCTGCTGACGCACGACGTCGACTACGCCGACCTGTACTTCCAGTACTCGCGCTCCGAAGGCTGGAGCCTGGAGGAGGGCCAGGTCAAGTCCGGCAGCTTCAACATCGACCAGGGCGTCGGCGTGCGCGCGATCTCGGGCGAGAAGACGGCATTCGCGTATTCCGACGACATCAGCCTCGACGCCCTCGGTGCCGCCGCCGACGCCACTCGCGCCATCGCGCGCGCGGGCCAGCACCGCAGCTTCGGCATGGTGCAGCGCGGCGAAGGCCGCCTGCTGTACAACGCCGTCGATCCGCTGGTCTCGCTGGCCGACGCCGACAAGGTCGCGCTGCTCGAGCGGCTGGAGAAGAAGGCGCGCGCCATGGATCCGCGCGTCATCCAGGTGATGGCGAGCCTCGCCTCCGAATATGAAGTCATCTTCGTCGCTCGCTCCGATGGCCATCTCGCCGCCGACGTGCGCCCGCTGGTGCGGCTGTCGCTGCAGGTCATCGCCGAGCAGGACGGCCGCCGCGAGCAGGGTTCCGGCGGCGGCGGCGGCCGCTTCGACTACAGCTATTTCACCGACGACATCCTCGAAAAATACGCGCGCCAGGCGGTGCACCAGGCCATGGTCAACCTCGATGCGCGACCCGCGCCGGCCGGCACCATGACCGTCGTGCTCGGTTCCGGCTGGCCCGGCATCCTGCTGCACGAAGCGATCGGCCACGGCCTCGAAGGCGACTTCAACCGCAAGGGCAGCTCGGCGTTTTCCGGCCGCATCGGCGAGCGCGTCGCCGCGCCCGGCGTGACGGTGATCGACGATGGCACGATCCCGCAACGCCGCGGCTCGCTCAACGTCGACGACGAAGGCAACCCCACCCAGCGCACCGTGCTGATCGAGGATGGCATCCTCACCGGCTACATGCAGGACATGATGAACGCCCGCCTGATGGGCATGCCGATCACCGGCAATGCAAGGCGCGAATCGTTTGCGCACCTGACCATGCCGCGCATGACCAACACCCTGATGCTCGGCGGCGACAAGAACCCCGACGAAATCATTGCCTCGGTGAAGAACGGGCTCTATGCCGTCAACTTCGGCGGCGGCCAGGTCGACATCACCAGCGGCAAGTTCGTCTTCTCGGCCGCCGAGGCCTACATGATCGAAGACGGCAAGATCACCTACCCGGTGAAAGGCGCCACCCTGATCGGCAACGGCCCCGATGCGCTGACGCGTGTCTCGATGATCGGCAACGACATGGAGATGGATTCCGGCGTGGGCACCTGCGGCAAGGAAGGCCAGAGCGTGCCGGTCGGCGTGGGGCAGCCGACGCTCAGGATCGACGGGTTGACCGTGGGCGGGACGGCATAGACCCGGGACGGTCAGTTTTCGAGCAGGACGCGAAATCCCAGCTTGTTGAAGCTGTAGTAGTCCAGCGTCGATTTCGTGCTTTCATAGACCACGCCAATCCTCGGCCGATAGCCCCTGATGCGCAGCGAGGGCCGCAACAGGTCCAGACTCGCTGTGTAACGTGTGTCGCGGCGCCGGTCGCCGAAGAACGGGTCGATACCCTCATACCTGCGTAAGCCTGCGGAACCGTACAGCGTGAATCGTGCATCCAAGGTGTCGGATGGCCAGATCACCGTGCCGCCAATGCTGCCGCCCCGGTAGGAATCCGCCGCCGCGTCGGCGTTTGCCCGTTCCAGCGTGGCTTCGTTGCTGAAGGCGAGACCGAGCGCCGGCGGGTAGGCCAGCTTGCCGATGAAAAACAGGCTGTGGGAATTGAGGTACGGCGTCTGCGGAACCTGCAGCCTACCGAACTTGAGCTCCCCCGTCAGGCGATAACCTTCCGAAGGCGCCATCGCCGCCAGCGCGCCCACGTAGGGATAACGGTAGAGGGTGTGGCCGTCGAGCCGCGCGCCCTCGAAGCCCGCCTTGGCCGTGAGCCAGGGCAGGCCCGGGACCCCCTGGGCCAGACCGAAGTCCCCGTCGAGACGGTCGAAGGTATACCCCGGGAAATCGGAATAGGACGCGGTGAAGAAGGCCGTTGTCCGGCGCGCTTCATCGAGCGGGCGATAGCCGCGCACCGACAGCCTCGCGCCGATGACACGGCGATTGTCCGTGGGCGGTACCACAGTCAGCGTCTGGCCACCGATGAACACTTCGCGGCTGTTGGTGAAATTGCGCGGGTTCGAATCGCTGACCATTCCGACGGAAAACTTGACGTATCCCGTGGCCATGTCGATCTCGTCGAGGTAGACGCGGATATTCTCGCCCACCCGCCAGGGCAGTTCCGGGAGCGCCAGCACCTCGCGGAACAGCTGTTCGGAACGCTCGTAGTCCCGCATCAGAAACAGCGCGCGGGCCAATTCCAGCTTGACCCGCGGGCTGCCGGTATCGGCCAGCAGTTGCTCGAAAATCGCCGCCGCCCGCATCGGGTTTCCAGCCCGCATGGCCTCGACGCCGAGCAGAAAGCGCGCCTGGTATTCGTTGCCGCTTGCCTGAACCGTCCCGGCCGGCGCTTCCTCCGCCAGAGCGGGAGAAGCCATGAGTGTGGCGACGCAGGCCAGCACCGCACCGTATCGCCGCATGCCAGTCAGCGCTTGCCGCCGTAGGCCCCGCTATAGGTCTCCAGACCGCTGCTTGCCTGCAGGGAAAAGACACCTCCCAGTTCTTGGGCATTTGGGCCGTAGAACCGGCCGGTCGTCGTGCCACTCAGCGTGGCAGAGTTCACCGGACCGGTGAAGGAGTTGGTGCCAGCTTGATAGCTAAGATTCCCGGTAAGGTCCAGTCCGGAATTGGGCGTGAAGTTTGTGAGATTGGTCGCAGTCTGCGTGCCCGTGGTGCTGAATGCCAATGTCCGGTTTGCGAAATCGGCCGTTACATTCAGATTTGCGAGCGCGGAATGGCCTACTCCCACCGCGTCGACATAACTGCCGACGACCTTGCCGGTGAAGCTGGCCGTGTTCGTGGTCGGAATGTTCGCACCGGCGGTAGGGGCCCCCACGCTCATGGCGTTAAGGGTTCTGCTTGGCGTACCCAGACCGGTTTCCCATATGCCGAAGCTTTGGTAGTCCCACGCCAGACTCTTGGGGTTGGATATCACACCTTGGCTTGTGGAGTTTTTAACCAACACGAAGTCCGGATCCGTGAAGCTGCCGATTTGGCTGCCAGTGAAGTTTTCTGTTGTGGTCGACGTGGAGGTGGTGGACGTGAGGCTTAATACGGACAAGCTGCCGCTTGCGTCGAATCCGAAAACTGCGCTTTCCGCCGCAGCCACGGGGGCGCCGATGGATGAAAAGCTCGTTCCACCCCACGTGCCGGCGACTTGCTGGCCCAGGCCGTCGGCTTGGATTGCCGCGTTGGCCAGGTTTGTGCGCCAGCTGGTGAATGCCGTAACAACTGCGGATGTGGGGGACGTAGGCACGGTCCCCCCCCCGCCCCCGCCTCCGCCACAGGCAGTCAGAATCAATGAAACGGTGAGCAAAGCAATGTTCCCGCCAAATCCTGTTCGCATGACATCCTCCCTTTGTTTACGAAAGCTTACTTCGTTCCCACTACGATGAGACAGTCATTCAAAATTTGAAGGCTTGTTGACGCAACCCGGCGGCAAACGTCCAAGGCATCGCTGATGCGGCCATGCAACAACCTATGGGCCCCCATTGATTACGACTGCTTGCAGGCTGAGCTTGAGGCTGCACAACGCCGCCGCACCTCGGTCTGCCGATCGGTTTGTTCGTACTGCACGGACAGGCGGCCGTGAGCCGCTCCCCTGCATGGTAGCTTACCAGCCGTCAGCCCAGACTCTCCAATGCCCTCGGTTCCCCAAGCAAATAGCCCTGCACGCAATCCACCCCCATCTCCCGCAACTTGGCCAGCGTTTCGTCGGTCTCGACAAATCCTGCCACCGTCTTGATCCCGAGGAAACTGCCGGTCTCCAGGATCGACCGCACCAGCGCCTCGTCGATCATGCTGGTGCCGATCTCGCGCACCAGCGCGCGATCGAGCTTCAGGTAATCCAGCTTCATGCTCTTCAGGCTGGTGTAGGAGCTGTTGCCGGCGCCAAACTCGTCCAGCGTGAAGCGGCAGCCGTGGCGTTGCAGCTGGCGCATGAACAGCTGGGCCTGGGCATGGCCCTCGACGGCGTCGGCTTCTTTGATCTCGAAGATTAGCTTGTCGCCGGGAATGTCGCCACGCGCCAGCTCAGCCAGCAGATATTTCAGGAACAGCGGATTGATGACCGACTGGCCGGACAGGTTGATCGACAGTCCACCGATTCGCGCGAGTAGGTCGGTGTGCGCGCGCATCCACTGCAGGACGTGTCGCACCACCCAACGGTCGATTTCGGTGATGCGCTGGAGGCGTTCGGCCACGGCGATCAGGTCGCGTGTGGCGATGCTGCGTTCGTTCTCCGCAGCGGGATGCAACAGCACCTCGAAATACAGCGGCGTGCGTGCGGCGTCGGCCGCGGCGGTCACCGGCTGGCAATTGAGGCTGAGCTGGTTGTTGGCGAGGATCGCCGTCAGGACGCGCGCCCACTCCGCCAGCGCCAGCACGCCGCTGTCGTCGGTCTCGCGGCTGTATCGCACGACAGACAGACCGGATTCGCGCGCGCGCGCACAGGCCGCGTTGGCGTCGTCGTAGTAGGCCTCGGGGCTGATGCAGTCGCTGGTCCATGCCAGGCCGGCCGACGCCTGCACGCGGTAGCGGGTGCCGTTGATTTCCTGGGGGTGGGCGGTCACCGCATGCAACAGGGCCTCGGCCTGCGCCTCGGCGGACGCTGCGCCGGTTGCCTCGATCCAGAACGCAATGCCGGTTTCGCCTGCTCGTGCGAGCAGCGCATTGGAGGGCAGCAGCGTCGGCATGATCTGTGCGAATTCGCGCAGGATAGGCGTGCGGATTTCAGCACCGGCCGCTTCGCCCGCAGGATTGCTGATGTCGAACTGGATTACGCCGATGGCGTAACCGCCGTCCATCGCCTGGCTGCGCAGCCAGTTGCGGCGGATGGAGCGGAAAAAGCTCTTGCGGTTGGGAAGCCCGGTGGCCGGGTCGTGCGAGGCCTGCCACAACAGGTCGCGCTGCATCTTCTGAATCATCGCGCTATAGGAACGATCCATCAGCGGCAGTTCCAGGTCCTCGGTCCATCGCGCCGCCCCGTCTTCCAGCGACTGCAGCAGGTCCTGGCGCTTGAGGTCGAGTTTCTTGATGCCGCGGTAGTTGGCGAATACGTACACCGGCGGCTGGTCGCCGATCCAGATCAGGTTGAGCGGGGCGTCGAGCGCCCTGAACTGCAACCAGTCGCCGACGCGCAGGCGTTCGGCCAGGTTGTCCTGCGTTTCGGAGAGCGGTTCGCCGGCGGCGTCCTCGAGGCGGGCGGCGACCGGGGTGTGCTGGTGCTTCGACTTGCCTTCGTCGAACAGGGCGGCGGCGAGCTGGTCGACGATGCGGTCCTGCGCGAACTTGTCGGCGCACACCTGGGTCAGGGCCTGGTCGATGTGCTGCAGCAAGGTCTGGATCTGGGCCGGCGTGGGTGGCTGGGCGGGGTCCGCATCGAGCCAGGTGCACAGCTGCTGCAACACCTGCCAGGCCACGCGCGCTTCGTCGCTGTCGACGCCGTGGCGCATCTCGGCCATCAGCAGCACGTTGCGCCAGCCGCCGTTGAGCAGCTCGATGACGGCATTGGGCACAGCGCGTTCGTCCAGCCGCGCCAGCAACTCGCGCAGGATGCGCTGCTTCGTGACTTCTGCATTCTGGCGGCCTTCGCACATTTCCTGCAGGCGGAACACGCGGGCAGCGCGCTCGTTCAGCAGCGGCTTGACCACACGCTCGAGCTGGGTGCGCGCTTCCTCGAACACCCCCGGGTTCTTCTCGGCTTCGGCGTTGATGCGGTCGGTCCAGCGGCTCATCAACCGCAGCAGGCGGGCGTCCGTGATCTTGCCGTCGTCGCCTGCCACCATGCTGATGCGGTCGAGCGTGTTCAGCACCTTGTGCGCCGGGTGGGCGGGCGAGTTGAGAAACTCCGGATCGGACATCGCCAGCTTGATCAGGCTGGTCTCCAGTTGCTGGAAAAATGGCCGCATGCCCTCGCTGACCGACTTCTCTGCATGCATGGTGTCGAACAGGGCTCCGAACATATCGACCGAGCGTTGCATTTCACGGGTGACGGCGGGCGGTAGCGCGCCGGCGGCGGTCAGGCGCTGCAGCACGGGCGAGTGCGCCACGTTCGCGGCGCCTGTCATCGTGGATGGAAAACCGGTGCCCGCCGCGTCGGGCGCGGCGTAGGCTGGCGTGACGGTGGGCGGTGCGCCTGCCGACGCCGGGCCCGTCGGCGCAGACGAGGCTGTGGCGGGCTGGCCGCGGAAGAAATCCAGCAGCGAACCGGCCAGACGGTTGAGCGTGCCGCGCGGTTCTGGGGGGGCGGCGCCAGTGCCGGGGGGGGCAGGCTGCCCGGGGGATGCGGTGTCGGGCACGGGCCGGGTAGCGCGTTGCGGCGTCACGACAGGCTTCTGCTGCTCGGCTTCGGCCTGCGATACCGGCAGCAGGGCCAGCAGTTCGGCATACAGCGGCGCCAGCTGCTCGGTCAGCGCATCGCGCAGCGTGGCGTAAGCCACCTGGCGCGCACGCGCCAGCACGGGCACCTCCTGCAATGCGCCGCGGTAGGCGTGGCCGATTACCGCGGGACCGAAGGGATTGTTGCTGTGGTCGCAGGCAAAGCCGAACAGCTGGCCGATGCGCGGCTCGATGTCGGCAAGCTGTTCGCGAAACCGCTCTTCCAGTTTGTTGGCCTCGCTCGAGGTGGCGAGCCAGTCTTCGAAGTCCAGTTCGTCGACCAGCGCCAGTCCGCCGTCCAGGGTGTCGCGGGTGGCTTGGGTCTGAACCGGGCGCGCCTGCTTCAGCGCATCGAGCACCCCGTGCACAAAGCGGGTCTGCACCGCTGGCGCGCGGCTGGCGAATTCGTGCACGGCGCTCAGCAGGCCGCTGTGTTCGGCAATGCCGGAGGCCTGTATGGCTGCCGCGCTCAGCTTGTCGCCCAGGCTGCGCATGATCTGGTCGTGCACCTGGATCAGGGTTTCGTTCAACAGGGTGGTGCTGGCTTCGCGTAGATGGGGATGCGCAGAGGAGGCGGGCAGGGCGGCAAGTTTTTGCCGATGCCCGGCCATGCGCAGCCTTTGCAGCGCGCGCAGCGCATCGACCGGTTGCCGGACAAACGCGAGCCCGACCCCGAGTGGGCTCAGGCGCTTGAGTTGCGCGGGCACCCGGAAGGTCTGGGTGGTGTTGATCGACACCGGCGTGAAGAC
>JBLMYH010000168.1:0-21299 GCA_050258175.1 Hyphomicrobiaceae bacterium | reverse complement strand
GCGCCTGGCCGGGCCCGACGAGCCCGCCGCGCTGCACGACCATGTCGACTGGCTGTTCGACGACGGCAGCCTACTGCGGCTGCGCGACCCGCGCCGCTTCGGTGCCGTGCTGTGGGCCGAGGACCCGGCACAGCACCCGCTGCTGGCCCACCTTGGGCCGGAGCCATTGACGCCGGCGTTCGACGCCGCCTACCTGTACGCACAGTGCCGACGCCGCGACGCTGCGATCAAACAGGTGATCATGGATGCCCACGTGGTAGTCGGCGTCGGCAACATCTACGCTTCCGAGTCGCTGTTCCATGCCGGCATCCGCCCGGCGACCGCTGCGCGCCGCCTCAGCCGCCCAGCCTGCGCCCGACTGGTCGCGGCAATCAAACAGGTGCTGACGGCCGCGATCGCGGCGGGCGGAAGTTCGCTGCGCGATTACGTCGCAAGCGACGGCGAGCTCGGCTATTTCCAGCTGCAGACCCGGGTGTACGACCGCGAAGGCCTGCCGTGCAAGAGGTGCGCCGCCCCGATCCGGCGCATCGTGCAGGGCCAGCGCGCAAGTTTTTACTGCCCGGCCTGCCAGCGCTGACGGGGGCGGCACTCAATCAAGTTTGTCATCAACGTGTCGTTAAATGGCTGTGCCATATCCCCTGATCGCCTGCCCATGAAGCCCAACACCCTAGTTGACGAATTCGAGCATTACAGCACTTGGCGCGACGCCGTCTACGTCCGCGTCGAAGCGCTGCGCGACTGGCTCGGCGCACAGGAACTGGGCGACGCCGAATCCGAGATACGACTGAACCAGCTGCTCGGCCGCCTGCAGGAAGACAAGTTGAACGTGGCCTTTGTCGCCGAATTCTCGCGCGGCAAGTCCGAGCTCATCAATGCCATTTTCTTTTCGGATTACCGGCAGCGCGTGTTGCCGTCGTCCGCCGGGCGCACCACCATGTGTCCCACCGAACTGTATTTCGACCCGCTCAACCGCCCCTCGCTGCGCCTGCTGCCCATCGACACCCGAACCCGGGAAGGCAGCGTTGCCGACTTCAAGCGCGACGCCAGCGCCTGGACCGAGTTTCCGCTCAACCTCGATTCTGCCGATGAGATGGGCGCGACGCTGATGCGGCTGGCCGATACGGTCGACGTCGACGCGGCCACCGCCGAGGCGCTCGGCCTGATCAATCCCGGCGACGAGGAAACCGCGCGCAGCCTGGAACGCGACGGCTGCATCGCGATTCCCCGCTGGCGCCATGCGCTGATCAACTTTCCGCATCCGCTGCTGAAACAGGGGTTGGTCATCCTCGACACGCCGGGGCTCAACGCCATCGGGACGGAGCCCGAACTGACGCTCAACATGCTGCCCAACGCCCACGCGGTGCTGTTCCTGCTGGCCGCCGACACCGGCGTCACCAAGTCGGACATCGAAATCTGGCGCCAGTACATCGCGCCAGTGCAGGGCTCCAGCCGGGCGCGGATGGTGGTACTGAACAAGATCGACGGCTTGTGGGATGAACTCAAGACGCCGGCGCAGATTGACGCCGAAATCGCCAAACAGGTCGCCAGCAGCGCCGCGCTGCTCGAGCTGCCCGCGGGCCAGATCTATCCCGTGTCGGCGCAGAAAGCGCTGGTCGCCAAGGTCCGCGACGATGCCGCCCTGCTGACGAAAAGCCGTCTGCCCGAGCTGGAGGCGGCGCTGACACAGGAGCTCATCCCCTGCAAGCAGGCGCTCGTCAGCGAATCAGCCCAGGCTTCCGTGGAGGACGTGGTCATCAAGACCACCGAACTGCTGGAAACCCGGCTCGCCACGATACAGGACCAGGTCGACGAACTGCAGGGCCTGCGCGGCAAGAACCGCGACGTTATCCAGCACATGATGGTCAAGGCCAACGAGGACAAGCAGAAGTTCGAACGCGGACTGGAGCAGTTCAATGCGTTGCGCAATGTGTTCGCGGCGCAGGTCGAGGCGCTACGGCAGCGGCTGGGCATGACTGCGCTACGCAGCGAGGTGCGGCGTACACGCCAGGCGATGGAAGAAAGCCATTTCAGTGCGGGCCTGCGCGAGGCGATGGGCAGATTCTTCCGTCAAGTGGAAGCCAACCTGGATGCGTCGGCCGCGGCCATCAAGGAAATCCGCGAGATGATGACGGCGATGTACCAGAAATTCAGCGACGAGCATGGACTGGCCGCGGTCAATCCGCCGGATCATAGCCTGCACAAATATTGCAGGGAAATGGCGCGCCTGGAACGCATTTTCGACGAGCGCTTCAATACCGTGTTCAAGATGCTTACGGTAGGCCAGGGCCAGCTTACCGCGCGCTTCTTCGAGACGCTGGCGAGCAAGGTGGTCCAGGTATTCGAGCTCGCCAACAGCGAAACCGAGTCGTGGCTGAAGGCCCTGATCGCGCCGATGGAGACCCAGGTGCGCGAGCACAAGCTGCAGTTGAAACGCCGCCTGGAAAGCGTCAGCCGCATCCACGCTGCGACCGAGACGCTGGACGAACGCATAGCCGAACTGGGAGCGTCGATCGGGACCGTAAGCGATCAACTCGACAGCCTGGCACGCATCAACCAGCGCATCACCGATGCCCTAGTGGGCGACCTGAGCGGAGCGCCCTTGGCCAGAACGGCCTGAGGGTCTACTTGCCCGCGGTCAGGCGCAGAAACTTCTCCTGCAGCTGTTCTTTGGTCTCCGGGTAATCCGGGTTGAGCGGAATGCAATCGACCGGGCACACCTCGACGCATTGCGGCGTATCGAAATGGCCTACGCACTCGGTACACTTGTTGGGGTCGATGACGTAGATCTCGTCACCCTGCGAAATGGCGTCGTTGGGGCATTCTGGCAAACAGACGTCGCAATTGATGCATTCGTCCGTGATCATCATTGACATGTCATTCTCCGGTCATATCAGTCTTTTCTTATTTTCTCACTTAATCGCTGCGCCACCAATGGGTGGACGAAGGGCGTCACATCCCCCCCCAACTGCGCGATCTCGCGGATCATGCTGGCGGAAATGAACATGTACTCGTCCGAGGGCGTCAGAAACAGGGTTTCGATATCGGGCTTGAGGTTGCGGTTCATGCCCGCCAGCTGGAATTCGTATTCGAAGTCGGAAGCCGCGCGCAACCCGCGCAGCACGGCGATCGCGCCCTGCGCGGCGACGAAATCGATCAGCAGCCCGGAAAAGCCTTCCACCCGCACTTGCGGCACGTCGGCCAGCACGTCGCGCGTCATTGCCACCCGTTCCTCGATGCTGAAGAAAGGCTGCTTGTTGCGCGATTCGGCCACAGCGACGATGACGCGGTCGAACAGCCGCACTGCGCGCCGCACCAGATCCTCGTGGCCGCGGGTGATGGGGTCGAAGGTCCCGGGATAAACGGCAGTCAGCATCCTTTAATCATTCCTTGATCAGTAGCGCAAAATGCGAGCGCCCGGCGCGCCCGCTGCGGTGGATGATAAACCCCGCAGGCGCCATAACCTCCGTTCCCTGCTCGATATAGGCGTGGCCGCCGGCTTTGAGATGGCGCGCCAGATCGGCCAGCACCCCTTCGGCCAGCCCGCTGCCGAAGGGCGGATCGACAAAGATCAGGTCGAACGTCTCCCGGTTGTTCGCCAGCCAGGCCAGCGCGTCGGCGCGCAGGATGTCGACCTGGTTCGCCCCGAGCACGGCACGGTTCTTTTCCAGCGCGCTGACGGCCTTGAGATCGCGCTCGATCATGACGACCCGTCCCGCTCCGCGCGAGGCCGCCTCGAAACCGAGGGCGCCGCTGCCGGCAAACAGGTCCAGGCAGGCCCAGCCCGGCAGATCCTGGCCCAGCCAGTTGAACAGTGTCTCGCGCACACGGTCGGGCGTAGGGCGCAAGCCTGCGCCATCGGGGAAATCGAGCAGGCGGCGGCGGTATTGCCCGCCGATGATGCGCACCCGGTTGGATGCGCCGTGCGCGCGCTGGGGCGCCGCACGCTTAGCGAGCACTACCCACCACCACGGTCACCAGCTTGTCGGGGTCGATGTGGCGGGCGAACGCCCGCCTCACTGCCGCGACATCGACCGCATTGACCTTGTCGACCCAGGTGTCCAGATAATCCAAGGGTAAGTTGTAGAAACCGATCAGCGACAGGTATTCGAGAATCTTCCGATTGCTGTCGATGCGCAGCGGAAAGCCGCCGGTGAGGTTGGCCTTGGCCTGATTCAGTTCAGCCTCGCTGGGGCCGTCGGCAATGAACTGCCGCAGCGTGGCCAGCGCCACCTTGAGTGCGTCGTCGGTTTGCGCCAGCTTGGTCTGCAGGCCGAGTTGGAACGGCCCTGCTTCCATCATCGGCAGGAAATAGCTGTAGGCGCTGTAGGCATAGGCACGCTTGTCGCGCACCTCGTGCATCAGCCGCGAATCGAAGCCGCCGCCGCCCAGCACATAGTTGCCCACATACAGCGCAAAGAAATCGGGATCGTTGCGCGCCACGCCCAGCGCTCCCACCAGCACGTGGCTCTGCGTCGACGGGAAAGCGATGCGAACATCGGTTGCTGCCGCGGGCCCGGGTTTGGGCAACGCCGGAACGACCGCTGCGCGCGACAAGCCGTCCGCCAGACGCGCGGCGATGGCCTCGGCCTCGGCGCGCGAGATATCGCCCACCAGGGAAATCACGGCATTGGGCGCGCTGTAATGTGCACGGTAGAACCCCTGCAGATCCGCGCGCGTCAGCCGTTCGATCGCGGGCGGATCGCCCGCTTCATCGTGCGCGTAGGGGTGCGTGCCATACAGCGCACGATAGAAAGCCTTGTCGGCGACGGTGCCGGGGTCGGCCTCCGCTTCGCGGATGGCCGCTATGAGTCGCTCTTTCTCGCGCTTGATCACGGCCTGCGGGAAATCGGGCTGTTGCAGCACGCGCGCCAGGATATCGAGCGCAGCGCGCTTTTCGGCCTGGGACGACAAGGTGCGCAAGGTGACGCCCGCGCGGTCACGGTCGAAATTCCCCCCCAGTTCCGCCCCCACATCGGCCAGGCGATGCGCAATCACCGTATCGCTGAGGCCGCCGGCCCCTTGGTCGAGGAGGATATGGGTCAACTGGGCCAGACCTGCCTGGCCGTCAGGATCGCGGGCGCTGCCGGCGGGGAAATCGACCGAGATATCGAGGATGGGCAGTTCGTGGCTTTCGACGAAGATCACGCGAGCGCCGTGCGCCGTTTTCCAGTGCTGAAGCACGAGCGCGGCCTGTGCCGACAGGGGCAGACTCAGCAGCAGCGCGACACAGAAGGCCTTAATTGTCATGGCGGACTCCCGGCACCACGGCGCGGTGCGATTGGGGTTGCAGGGGTTGCGGGTCAAGCACGCCGATGCTCAGCTGGTCGTCCTGCAGCCATCGCGTCGCTGCGTCCTGCACGTCCTGGGCGCTCACCGCACGCAATTTCTCGACCCGATGCGCAAGCGCCTCGGGCGGCAGCCCGGCGGTCACATATTCGCCCAACTGCATGGCCTGATAAAACAGCGAATCGCGCTGGAAGACGTCGGCCGCGATGACCTGCGCCTTCACCCTGGCGAGCTCCGCTTCGCTGATGCCGTCGCGCTGCAGTTGCTCCAACTGGCCGCGAATGGCCTTTTCGACCTCCTCCACCGATTTTCCCGGTGCCGGCGTCGCATCGATCATGAACATTCCCGGGCCTCGCGCAACATCGTCGTAGTCCGCGCTGGTACTTACCGCGATCTGCTGCGTCTTGACCAGCGACTGCTGCAGCCGGGCCGAGTCGTTGCCGGAAAGCACGCCCGCGAGAATCTGCAGCGCATAGGGCGCGGTGTCCTTCTGCCAGTCGCGCAGGACCGGCGCATGCCAGGCCATCAGCAGGTAGGGCACCTTCGCGGGCACCTTGACCACGATGCGCTTCTCGCCGATCTGCACAGGCTCGTCCTGCGGCTTGCGGATCGGCAATGCACGGGCAGGTATCACCCCGAAGTACCGCTTGGCCAGCGCGATCACGGCGTCCGCCTTGACATCGCCGGCCACCACGAGGGTGGCGTTGTTGGGTGCATACCAGCGCTTGTACCAGTTGCGCGCATCCTGCGCAGTCAGGTGCTGGAGGTCGTTCATCCAGCCGATGACCGGGCGGCGATAGGGGTGTTCCTGGTAGGCCGCCGCCATGAGGTGTTCGTAGACCTCCGATTGCGGCTGGTCGTCGGTACGCAGCCGGCGCTCTTCCATCACCACCTGCATCTCCTTGGCGAACAGGTCGTCACGGATGACAAGGTTGGCCATGCGATCCGATTCCAGCTGCATCGCCAGCGCCAGCCGATCTTTCTGCATCTGCTGGAAATACGCGGTATTGTCACGATTGGTAAAGGCGTTCTCGCGCCCACCCGCGGCGGCAATGCGCTTGGAAAACTCGCCGGACGGCACCGTTTTCGTCCCGCGGAACATCATGTGCTCCAGCACGTGCGCCACCCCGGTCGTGCCGTTGAATTCATCCATCGACCCGGCGCGATACCATACCTGCGACACCATCACCGGTGCGCGATGATCTTCCTGCACGATCACGCGCATGCCATTGTCCAGCGTGACATCCGTCACCGCTGCCTGCGCACTGCCCACCACCAGCAGCGCAAGCAGCATTCCCCGCATGCCGAGCATGTTTTCACCCCTTGTTGAATTAGTCCGAATGATAAGCCGTAGCCGAATGATAAGATTAGGCGTCCGTCAACCAGCTCTGCTGACCGCATTTAACCGTGTTTAGTTTCTTCAAGCCGAAACCGCCTGCCGCCGAAACCGCCACGCCCGTCGCGCCGCCCGAGCCCGCTGCGACTCAGCCGGCCGAGTCGCGCCCGGGCTGGGCGCAGCGGCTGAAGCAGGGACTCGCCAAGACGCGCGACCGGCTGGGCGGCCAGCTGTCCGGCCTGTTCGGCGTCGGGCGCAAGATCGACGCCGAGCTGTTCGATGAACTCGAAACCATCCTCATCACGGCCGACGTCGGCGTCGATGCGACTCATGCCCTGCTCGGAACCCTGCAGAAGAAAGTGCGCCGCGAAAACCTCACCGAGGCGTCCGACCTGCAGGCCGCCCTGAAACAGGCGCTGGTCGACCTGCTGACGCCGCTGCAGGCGCCGCTCGACGTCACCCCGCACAAGCCCTTCATCCTCATGCTGGCGGGCGTCAACGGCGCCGGCAAGACCACCACCATCGGCAAGCTCGCCAAGTTGTACCAGTCGCAGGGCCTGTCGGTGCTGCTGGCGGCCGGCGACACCTTCCGCGCCGCCGCGCGCGAACAGCTGCAGGTCTGGGGCGAGCGCAACAATGTGACGGTGGTGAGCCAGGAGAAAGGCGATTCCGCCGCGGTGATCTTCGATGCCATCCAGGCAGCGCGCGCGCGCGCGATCGACGTCGTGCTGGCCGACACCGCCGGCCGCCTGCCGACGCAGCTGCACCTGATGGAAGAGATCAGGAAGGTCAAGCGCGTGATCGAAAAGGCCATCCCCGGCGCGCCGCACGAAGTGCTGCTGGTGCTGGACGCCAACACCGGCCAGAACGCCGTCACCCAGGTCAAGGCCTTCGATGACGCGCTCGGCGTGACCGGCCTGGTGCTGACCAAGCTCGACGGCACCGCCAAGGGCGGCGCCATTGCCGCCATCGCCCAGGCACGCCCGATTCCGGTGCGCTACATCGGCGTCGGCGAGAGCGTGGACGACCTGCGCCCCTTCGATGCGCGCGAATTCGTCGAGGCCGTGTTTACCGAATGATCAGTTTCAACCAGGTCACCAAACGTTATCCCGGGGGACACGAAGCCCTCTCCGGCGTCAGTCTCTCGATCGAGCAGGGCGAACTGGTTTTCCTGACCGGGCATTCCGGCGCCGGCAAGAGCACCCTGCTGAAGCTGATCGCCGCGATCGAACGCCCCACCAGCGGGGTCGTGTCGGTCAGCGGGCAGAATGTCAGCCGCCTGTCGCGCCGCGCTGTGCCCTACTTGCGCCGCAACATCGGCCTGGTGTTCCAGGATCACAAGCTGCTGTTCGACCGCAACGTGATCGACAACGTCGTGCTGCCGCTCGACATTGCCGGCTTCGATCGCCGCGAGGCCATGAAGCGCGCCCGCGCAGTGATCGACAAGGTCGGCCTGCTCAATCGTGAGAAGGCCAACCCCCTCAGCCTCTCGGGCGGCGAACAGCAGCGGCTCTGCATCGCCCGTGCGCTGGTCTCCCGGCCTGCGCTGCTGCTGGCCGACGAACCCACCGGCAACCTCGACGCCAGCTACGCTGCCGACATCATGGCGATGTTCCGCGACTTCCATCAGGTCGGCACCACCCTGGTGATCGCCACCCACGACGACCGGGCCATCGCTGCGCTGGGGGGCCGCACCCTGCATCTGGAACACGGCAGGATCGGCGAGGTGCCGGCATGATCGGCTGGCTGCGCCATCACAAGCATGCGCTCGCCGCCGCCCTGCGCCGGCTGGGGGCACAGGCGTTCACCACGCTGCTGACCGCGCTGGCCATGGGGGTAGCGATCAGCCTGCCGAGCGGGCTGTATCTGGGACTGGGCAACATCAGTCGGGTGGCAGGCGAACTGCCGGCGCAGCCGGAAATCAGCCTGTTTCTCGACGCCGGGGCGTCAGCCGAGCAAAAACAGGCCATCGCCGCACGGCTCAGGCAGCCCGACATCGCGCGCGCGCGCTTCGTGCCCAAGGACGAGGCCCTGGCCGCATTGGGCGCATCGCAGGGCCTGACCGACATCACGGCGGGCCTGACGGAAAATCCACTGCCTGACGCCTGGGTCGTGCAGCCGCGCGACGAGTCGCGCGAGGCGCTGGTGCGGATTTCCGTCGGCCTGGGCAAGTTGCCGGGCATCGCGGAAACCCACCTCGACAGCCAATGGGCGGAGCGCCTGCAGGCTGCGCTCGCGATCGGCCGTACGGGCGTCTGGCTGCTCGCCGGGCTCTTTGCAATTGCACTGATCGCCATTTCAGGCAACGCCATCCGCGCCCAGGTGCTGGCCCGGCGCGATGAGATCCTGGTGAGCCGTCTGATCGGCGCCACCGACCGGCACATCCGCCGTCCGTTCCTCTATCTGGGCGCGCTGCAGGGCCTATTCGGCGGGTTTGCGGCAGGCGGCGTGCTGGCCGTAGCGGGAACAGTCCTGCATGCGCCGGTCCAGCGGCTTGCGGACCTCTATGGCTCGAGTTTCCATCTGCTGCCGCCGAGCACGACCGAAACCGTCGTGGTGCTCGGCCTGACCACGCTCTTCGGCTGGCTGGGCGCCTGGCTGTCTGTCACGCGCAGTCTGCATCAAGTCGAATCGGCGCGCTGATTTCCTCTCTCTCTCGCCACGGGAACCCTTCAGGGTCTTAGCACTCTTACATCGGGAGTGCTAAAATTGTTTTGAAGGGGGTATTACACGCATGAATCAACCGATGTCTTTACCTGTTCCTGCGGCCTACAGCCTGGATAGTTACATTCAGACCGTCAATCGCTATCCCATGCTCAGCATGGAAGAAGAGCAGAAACTGGCGCGCGCCTGGCACGACAAGCAAGATGTCGAGGCTGCGCGTCAGTTGGTGGTATCGCATCTCCGTGTGGTGGTGAGCGTGGCACGCCATTATCTGGGCTATGGGCTGCCGCACGCCGACCTCATCCAGGAAGGCAATGTCGGCCTGATGAAGGCCGTGAAACGCTTCGACCCGGATCGCGGCGTGCGTCTCGTTTCGTTCGCGCTGCACTGGATCCGCGCCGAAATCCACGAATACGTGCTGAAGAACTGGCGCCTGGTCAAAGTAGCGACCACGAAAGCCCAGCGCAAGCTATTTTTCAACCTGCGCAGCCTGAAACAGTCGCTGAATGCCCTGACGCTACAAGAAGCCGACGCGATGGCGCGCGAACTCAATGTCAGCCGCAAGGACGTGCTGGAAATGGAAACGCGCCTGTCGGGCCACGACGTTTCGATCGATCCGACCGTGGACGACGGCGAGGAAAGCTACAGCCCGCTCTCCTATTTGGCGAGCCCGGACGAAAATCCGGCGCAGTTGCTGGAGCGTGAGCAGACCGAACAACTACGGCATCGGGGGCTCAGCAATGCGCTGGAAGACCTCGATGAGCGCAGCCGCCACATCATCCAGGCACGCTGGCTGACCGAGGGCGAAGCGGCAACCCTGCACGAACTGGCCGCCCAGTATGGCGTATCGGCGGAGCGCATCCGCCAGATCGAAGCCCGTGCCCTGCAAAAAATGCGCGCCGCGATCCCGACATAAACTCTGAATCCACCTCTGTAGCCGATTGATTGCGATAGCCACGGTCCACGCCGTGGCTATTTTGTTCCCCATGGCCCTCACGCATACAGGCCGGCTCCCCTCAGCAAACCCATCCACTGTCAGCCAAATGTAAGCGTCCAACCGCTAAGGTGGCTCGATCATCAAGATGGAGCCCTCAATGCAGGACATTCTTCTAATCGGCCACCGCCCGCCGGTCCTGTTGTTGCACGGATTGCGCGGCAACCCCCTGGAAATTCAGCTGCTCGCCCAACGTCTCCACCGGGCCGGGCACACGGTCAGCGTGCCTTATCTGAGCGGCTACGGCCAGCGTCCCGGCGATTGCGCACCAGTCCTCCCTTGGGCGCAGTGGGAAGCCATGGCCAGCGAGCGTCTGGCGGAACTGGTGGCCGATCACGGGCCGGCCGCAGTGGGTGGCCTGTGCATAGGGTCCGACCTGGCCCTGCGGCTGGCCCGCCGCGACGAGAGCTCGGTCACTGGCCTGCTGCTGATTTCCACCACGCTTTTTTACGATGGCTGGAACCTGCCCTGGTTCAGCCGGCTGCTGCCTCTGCTGCCACTGGCCAATCCGACGCCGCTACGGCACCGCTACCGCCTGCGGGAGAAAGATCCCTATGGCATCAAGAATCCCCGTATCCGCGAATGGATCGCCCGCCAGATGGAATCCACCGGCAATTCCGCCGCTGGCGCCCGTGACCTGCCGCTTTCAGCCATCTACGAGGCCTACCTCATGATGCGCCACATCAGGGCCAGCCTGCCCGACATCACCCAGCCTGCCCTCATCCTGCACGCGGCCGAGGACGAAATGGCCAGCCTGCGCACCCCCAACCTGCTCGCTGGCCGTCTCGGTTCAAGCCGCATCGAAAAAATCATCTTCACCAACAGCTATCACATGCTGACCCTGGACAACGACCGGGAAGGCGTCGCCCGAGCCTGCGTCGAGTTCGTCGGTGCGCTGGAACGGCAGCAGCAATCCGCTACTGCCGTCCAGTTTCAGGCCTAACACCCCTACCAAGGAGATCACATGGACACTCGTCAAACCCTGGCCGATATCGCGATCAAGGAATTTCAGTGCGACCCTGAGAAAATCAGGGAGGACGCCTCGATCAAGGATCTCGGCATCGACTCCCTGGGGTTGCTGGAATTCATCTTCCGCATCGAGGAAGTATTCGCCATCCGCATCGACAATGCGGATGCCGAGAAAATTCAGACCCTCACCGATATCGCCAACCTGGTCGACCGGCTCCGCGCGACGGCTGCGGCATGAGCCTGCATGAACGGGTGGTCATCACCGGTCTTGGCGCCGTATCGGCTCTGGGGCTGGGCGCCGATTCCCTGTTTGCCGGATCGCTCGCCGGGCGTTCCGGCGTCCGCCTCTGGCCGGGGGAAGGCGGCACCTGGGCGGCCGCCCCGGTGCCCGGCGACCTGGGGCCGGTGGGCATGCACCAGTTGCCGGCCCACGTCGATCGCCACGTTGGCCTGGCCGCCCTGGCTGTACGCGAGGCCATGGCTGACGCAGGTCTGGAGAGCATTCCCGCAGCCCAAAGCGCCTCAACCGGTGTCTACTGGGGCACCGGCGTCGGCAGCGCCGCCACCATCGAGGACAGTTATGGCCGCTTGCATGCCGGCCAGCGGGCCCGTCCGCTGACCATCCTGCTGGCGATGCAGAATGCCGCGGTGGCCCAGATCGCGCTCGACCATGGGCTGCGCGGTCCGCAGTTGTCGGTATCGCAAGCCTGCGCCTCGGCCGCTGCTGCCATTGGCGAAGCCATGCTGGCGCTGCGCTGGGGGCGGGCCGAACGCATCGTCGTGGGCGGCTCCGAGGCGCCGCTGCTTGCCGGCCAGTTGCAGGCCTGGGACGCCTTGCGTGTCCTGGCCAAGGCGGACACGCTGTCCCCCGAGCAAAGCTGCCGCCCGTTTGACCGCACGCGCAGCGGCCTCGTCCTTGGGGAAGGGGCGGCCGCCCTCGTGCTCGAACGGGAGAGCGTTGCCTGTCGTCGCGGCGCCCGCATCCATGCCGAATTGTGCGGGTACGGCAATGCCGGCGATGCCAGCCACTACGCGCGCCCGGATCCGGCAGGCCAGCAACGGGCCATGGAGCTTGCACTACAGGATGCCGGCCTAATGGCGGGCGACATCGGCTACATCAACGCCCACGCCACGGCCACCTCGGTCGGGGATGCGATGGAGGCCGCCGCCATCCGCAACACCTTCGGCGACGTACGGAAAGCCCCAGCGGTCTCATCCACCAAGGCAGTCCACGGACATACCCTGGGCGCGGCGGGTGCGCTGGAGCTTGTCATCACCACGCTTGCCCTGGCGCGCGGCGAATGCCCTCCCACCGCGCATCTGCAGGAAACCGACGTTGAAGGTGTCGATCTGATCTGTGGAACGGCGCGCCGCGGCCCGGTGCTTGCCGCGCTATCCAATACCTTTGCCTTCGGTGGAAGCAACGTTTCCCTGGCCGTTCGGCAGTACCAAGCTAACGACTGAGCATGCGCATTCTGCTGGTTGAGGATGACCCGATGGTGGCCGACGGTATCCGCGAAGGCTTGGAAAAAGCGGGGTTCGCGGTAGACCACACGGCGGCGGCCGAGCCGGCCGAATCCGCGCTCGAACTCACCCATTACGATCTGGCGATCGTCGATATCGGCCTGCCGCGCATGGATGGCCATGAACTGATCCGCCGGCTGCGGCGCCGCGGCATCGAAGTGCCTTTCCTCATTCTTACGGCCCGCGACGGGCTGGACGACCGGGTGATCGGACTCGACCTCGGCGCCGACGATTACATGGTCAAGCCCTTCCACCTGCCCGAGCTGCTGGCCCGGCTGCGCGCACTGATTCGCCGCAGCCGCTCGGCCACCACCTCCGAACTGAGCGCGGGTTCGCTGCGCCTCGATCTGGCGCGTAGAACCGCCAGTGCGCGCGGCGCGCCGCTCGAACTCACCGGCCGCGAGTGGGAAATCCTGCAACAGCTCATGCTCGCCACTCCGAACGTCGTCGACAAGCAGAAGATGGTGGAAAGCCTGAGCGAGTGGGACAACGAGCTGACCACCAATGCCGTCGAAATCTACGTCTCCCGCCTGCGTAACAAGCTGCAGGGGTGTGGCGTGGAAATCCGCACCATCCGCGGCATCGGCTATCGTCTAGATGAAATCCTGCTGGCCTGAACGACCGCGGCAGACCCTGCGCAGGCGGCTGCTCATCTTCCTGCTGGTACCGCTGGCAGGGCTGCTCGTCATCAGCCTCGCTGCCGACTATCACATCGCCTTCGATCCGGCCTGGGATGCCTATGACCACGCCCTTGCCGACGATGCGGTCGCCCTGGCAGGACGGGTCCATGCCAAGGGGTCGGCCATCGAAGTGGATCTCCCGCCTGCTGCCGAGGCGGTCCTGCGCAGCAATGGCAGGGATCAGGAGTTTCTCGCGGTGCTCGGGCCGGATGGCCGGCTGCTGGCGGGAGATGCCGATTTCCAGCCCGGTCCGGCAACGTCCGGAACCCGCCCGACTCTGTCGAACGCCACCCTGCGCGGCAAGCAGGTGCGCAAAGCAAGCTATCGCCTTGAAACGTCCGGCGGGCCGGTCACCGTCGTCGTCGCCGAAACGACCCGGAAACGGCAGCGCACCGGCTCGAAAATCCTGGCCGCCATGGTCTTCCCCAATGTCATCCTCATCCTCGCCACCCTGATCCTGGTCTATATCGGCGTACGCAACGGCGTGGCGCCGCTGGCTCAGCTCAGCGAGGAAATCGGCCGTCGTTCGCCGCACGATCTCAGCCCGCTACCCAAGGGAGACGTACCGGGCGAAATCGAACCGCTGGTCAACGCCATGTCGACGCTGATCGACGACCTGCAGGCGGCCGCGATGGCACAACAGTCCTTCCTCGCCAATGCCGCCCACCAGCTCAAGACCCCCCTTGCGGCCCTGCAGACCCAACTGGAACTGACGGCGGCGGAACTCCCCCAGCAATATCGTCACCGGGTGGTGAACTTGCGCGATGCCACCCAGCGCCTCGGCCACCTTGTCCACCAGTTGCTGGCCCTGGCCCGCTCCGGGCCGGAGGCCGACATCGCCCACGAGCGGCGTGCGCTGGATCTCGCCCATCTGCTGCAGGACAACGCCTCTGTCTGGTACGACCGGGCACTGGCCCGCGATATCGATCTCGGCTTCGAACCGGAGGCGGCGTTGATCGACGGCGCCGAATGGCTGCTGCGGGAATTGCTGGCGAACCTGATCGACAACGCCCTGAAGTACACCCCGCCGGGCGGGCGGGTCACCGCCCGCAGTGGCACCGGCGAGGACGGCCGCCCTTTCATCGAAGTCGAGGACGACGGCCCCGGCATCCCGGAAGCCGAGCACCAGCGCATCTTCGACCGTTTTTACCGAGCCGCGGGATCCCCCGGCTCGGGTACCGGCCTCGGCCTCGCCATCGTCAAGGAGGTGGCGGACCGGCACGATGCCACGATCCATATTGCCGATGCCAGCCCCGGTGGCGGCGCGCGCATCCGGGTAAGCTTCCTGCCCCGCCACTGATTCGTGCCCCCGACACGGGGCCCATTCCTGTGGAATGCGGCATGCGGCCGTCTGGTTCACGCGATCCGGCATGGCCGACGCATTTCCATACTAGGCATTCACGCGCTCTGCCCTGTCAGGGTCGCGAAAGGTGGCGTCCCCTATCGTGCCGCCATGCGAACGAACCACTTCCTCCCCTACATCCTGCTGGCCGCCTGCCTGACCGGCCCGGGGGCGGCCGCCGAGCCCACGAAACTCGACCAGCTGCGTCTCGCCGATGTCGAGCAACTGCTCGCGGAACACAACCGCGTCCTGATCGCGTCCCGGCGCGCGGCGGCGGCTGCGGAGGCGGGCATCACCATGGCGGCCGGCCGGCCCAACCCGACCATCTCCCTGAACACCAGCGGGATCAACGCCAATCACCCCAGCAACAACGCATACCTGGACACCATTCTGCGCATCGACCAGCCGATCGAGCGCGGTGGCAAGCGGGAACTGCGTCTCGGCGTGGCGGACGCTCTGCTCGAGGCCAGCCGCTCCGATGAATCGAACAGCCGGCGCCAGCAGCGCATGCTGGCCCGCCAGGCCTACTTCGACCTCAAGGCAGCCGAGGACAAGGCCCGCCTGAGCATGGAATCGGCCCGTCTGGCTCATCAGGTACTGAGCAAGGCCGAATTGCGGCTGAAGGCGGGCGACCTGGCACCGGCCGACGTCGAGCGCATCCGCACCGACACCCTGCGTGCTGACGGCGATGCCGGCCAGGCCGAGGTCGACCACCAGCGCGCGCGGCTCGCCCTCGCCCAGCTGCTGGCCATCGAATCCGACGCCTCCCGCCTCGCAACCGCGGATCCCTGGCCCCGGCTCGCTCCCCTGCCCTCCGTCCAGCCCAATCTGGACGCGCGTCCCGATGTCGTCGCCGCCCGCCACCGCCTGGAGGCGGCGGAAAAGGCCATCGATCTGGCGAGGTCACAGCAGATACGGGATGTCACCATCGGCGCCCAGTTCGAGCGCAACAACCAGGATCCCGGCAGCAACCTGGTCGGCGTCGGGGTCAGTGTTCCCCTGTTCACCGGCTACGACTTTCGCGGCGAAATCCGCCAGGCCTATGTCGCGCGCGATTCGGCGCAGGATGAGCTGGAGCACGTCAAGGCCATGGCCGCCGCCGATTTCAGCCAGTCCACCTTCGAGGCCGAGCGCCTGAGCGAGCGCGCCCGACGCCTGCGCGACGAAGCGCTGCCGGCGGCCCGCAAGGCCAGTGCTGCCGTCCAGTTCGCCTTCAGCCAGGGCGCCGCCTCGACCCTCGACGTCATCGATGCCCGGCGCAGCCTCTACGCCGTCGAAACCGACACCGTCACTGCGCTTGACGACGCAGCCAAGGCCCGTGCCGCCTGGGCCGCCGCAACGAATCTCCAGGAACTGCCATGACCCGACTGTCTTCCGGCCCGCGCGCTCGCGCCCGCATCAAGCGCCTCGCCCCGCTCGTCCTCGCCCCCCTCCTCGGCATCGGAGGGCTTGCCGCCTGGCGTGTCGAACATGCCGCGCCGCCGCCCCCACAGGCGAAGGACACGCCCAGGGCGCCCGCCAGCCGGGTGCTCCTGGAACAGGATGCTTCACAGCTGGCTTTTCTCAAACTGGAGGCAGTCAGTCTGGCACCGCTGCCCGCCAGCGACCCGATGAACGCCCGCCTGGCGCTGGCCGAGGACCGGACGGCGCGGATCTTTCCGCCGCTCGCCGGGCGCATCCTTGCCCTGAAAGCGGCCCCCGGCGATACGGTCACCCCCGGTTCGCCGCTGGCCATCCTCGACGCACCGGATTTCGGCCAGGCCATTGCCGACCTGCATAAGGCGGAAGCCGACGCCTCGCTGAAGAACAAAGCACTGGCGAGGGCACAGACCCTGTTCGAAGGGGAAGCGCTGGCGCGCCGGGATCTGGAAGCGGCCCAGACTGATGTCCGCGCCGCCAACGCCGAGGCAGATCGTGCCCGCTTGCGGCTCGCCAATCTCGTCCCGGCAGGCAGCCATATTGAGGGTCAGCGCCTGATCCTGCGTGCGCCCCTCGGCGGCGTCGTGGTCGACCGCCAGGCCAATCCGGGTACGGAGGTACGTCCGGATGCGACCACCCCGCTGTTCATCCTGTCCGACTTGCGCCGCCTCTGGCTCATGATCGACCTGCCTGAAAAAGCCGCCGCCCTGGCCAAGCCGGGGGTGACGGTGAATTTCAATGTCGAGGCTTTCCCCGGCGAGTACTTTTCCGCACACGTCGAACAAGTTGGCGCCATGGTCGATCCGGCCACCCGGCGCATCCCGGTACGGGCGCTGGTCGACAACAGCGACGGCCGGCTCAAGCCGGAAATGTTTGCGCGCGCCACCCTCAGCCAGCCGAAGGCCGCGACGGTCATCCGCGTGCCCGTTGGGGCCTTGCTGACGGACGGCCTGACGACGCGGCTTTTCGTCCAGATCGGCCCGCGCGAATTCGAACGCCGCCAGGTGCGCGTCGCCCGCCAGGATGCCGAGTTTGCCTATCTGACGCCCGACTCGGGCCTCAAGTCCGGCGACAAGGTCGTGGTGCGGGGCGCGCTGCTGCTTGCGTCCGAATTGGCGCAGGGAGAATAAGGTGTTCAGTCGCCTGTCGATTTTCGTCATCCGCCAGCGGCTCTTCATCCTGGTGATGGCAGTGGCACTCGCGGTGGTCGGCGTGCGCGCCCTGCGAAATCTGCCGGTGGAGGCCTTCCCGGACGTCCAGGACGTGCAGGTTCAGGTGGTGACCGAGTATCCGGGGCAGTCGCCGGAGGACGTCGAGCGCTCCCTCAGCATCCCCATCGAGCGGGAAATGAGCGGGGTACCGCGAGCAACCCAGGTGCGCTCGGTGTCGATCACCGGCCTGTCGGTGGTGACCCTGACCTTCGAGGACGGCACCAATGACTATTTCGCACGCAACCAGGTGCTGGAAAAGCTGCAGAACGTCAGCCTGCCGCCCGGCATCCAGCCGCAACTGGCCCCGCTGTCCACCGCGGTCGGCGAGATCTATCGCTACGTGCTGCAGGCGCCGCCCGGCATGCCGGCGCGCGAGGTGCGTGCGCTGCAGGATTGGGTGGTACGTCCGACCCTGCGGCGGGTATCCGGCGTGGCCGACGTCAACAGCTTCGGCGGCGCGATCAAGGAATATCAGGTACGGCTCGACCCCGACGCCATGGCCCGCTACGGCGTCAGCCTGGGCCAGGTTTCGCAGGCGCTCGCCAATGGCAACCAGAATGCGTCAGGCGGCATCATGAACCGGGGCGACGAAACCCTGGTCGTTCGCGCGATCGGCCTCTTCTCCCGGATCGAGGACATCCGCGCCGTGGTCGTCAGCGCCCAGAACGGCAAAACCGTGACCGTCGGCGACGTCGCGGCGGTCGAAGTCGGCGACCGCCCGCTCTCCGGCATCGTCGCCCACAACGATCAGGATTCGGTAGTCGAAGGCATCGTCCTGATGACCAAGGGTAGCGATCCGTCGAAGGTGGTGGCCGACCTGCTGGTGCGGGTCGACGAACTCAACCATGGCCAACTGCCCAAGGGCGTCAACATCAAACCCATCTACCAACGCACCGACCTGGTTCGCCATACGCTCCACACGGTGAGCGAAAACCTGGTGACCGGTGCCCTGCTGGTGGTATCGGTGCTGGTGATCTTCCTGCGCGAATGGCGCGCCGCCCTGGTGGTGGCTGCGATCATCCCCCTGACCCTGCTCTTCGCCTTCACCCTCATGGACCTGAAAGGGGTGCCGGCCAACCTCATATCGCTCGGCACCGTGGACTTCGGCATCATCATCGACAGCGCAGTCGTGCTGGTGGAAGCGCTCATGGTCCGCCTCGCGCTGCATCATGTGGATGCCGTCACCGAATCACCGATCGTCCGCCGTTTCGAAGCTTTGCGCTGGGTCACGGCAGATCTGGCCAAGCCCATCCTGTTCTCCAAGGCCATCATCATCCTGGCCTTCCTTCCGATCTTCACCTTCCAGCGGGTGGAGGGCAGGATCTTCTCGCCAGTGGCCATGATTCTGTCATTTTCGCTGCTGGGGGCCGTGCTGCTCACGCTCACCCTGGTCCCCGCCCTGTTGTCGGTCGTGCTCAACTGGCGCGACCTTGCGGAAAAACATATCGACTGGCTGGTCCGCCTCCAACGCGCCTACCGCCGCCTGCTCAGCCGCATTCGTCGCCACCCGCGCCTCGCGTTCGGCATCGCCTGCGCCATCGTCGCTCTGGCCTTCTCCCTGGTGCCGATGCTCGGCAGCGAATTCCTTCCCCAACTGGACGAAGGCAACCTGTGGCTGACCATCACCTTGCCGCCAGGCTCGTCGCTCGAACACACCAAGGACGTGGAACGGGTGGTGCGCACCACCCTGCGCAGCTATCCGGAAGTGAAGATGGTCGTTTCCCAGGTGGGGCGCCCCGATGACGGCACGGACCCCAAGGGCCCCAACAATATGGAGATCCTCGCCGACCTGCAGCCGCGCGACACCTGGCGTTTCCCCACCAAGGATGCGCTGGTGGGCGACATGGAGAAAAAGCTCGCGGTCCTGCCGGGCCTGCCTACCAATTTCTCCCAGGTCATCCAGGACAACGTCGAGGAAGCCTTGTCCGGCGTCAAGGGTGAGATCGCCGTCAAGGTCTTCGGTCCCGACCTCGATATCCTGCAGGACAAGGCCGAGCAGATTGCCTCCCTCCTGCGCAGCATCCGCGGCAGTCGCGACGTTGCGGCCATCCTGCCCGGCGGGCAGCCCGAGGTGGTGGTACTGCCCGATCGCATCAAACTGGCGCGCCTCGGTTTGTCCATGGCCGATCTCGATAATGCGGTACAGACTGCACTGGGTGGCAGCACCGTCGGCGGATTCTACGAAGGTGAACGCCGCTTCGATCTGACACTCCGCTTCGCCAAACCCTATCGCAGCTCCGTGGAAGACGTGGGCGCGGTTCCCATCGCATTGCCCAACAATGCCGGCACCGTACGCATCGCCGATGTCGCCACGGTGGAAGTGCGCGAAGGCGCCTCGCGGATCTCCCGCGAAGCCGGGGGGCGCAACGTCGCGGTCAAGGCCAACCTGCTAGGCCGCGATCAGGGCAGCTTTGTCGCCGAGGGCATGGCCAAGGTGGCGAAGGAAGTACAACTGCCGCCCGGCTACCGCGTCGTCTGGGGGGGGCAGTTCGAGAACCAGCAGCGCGCCATGAAGCGTCTGGCGGTCATCGTCCCGGCCTCGCTGCTGGGCATTTTTGCCCTGCTCTTCTGGGCCTTCCGCTCCATGCGACTGGCCGGCCTGATCCTCGCCATGCTGCCCTTCAACATCACGGGCGGTTTCTTCGCCCTCGGCCTGGCCGGCCTGCATCTCTCCATCTCGGCAGCGGTCGGCTTCATTGCCGTAGCTGGGATTTCCGTGCAGAACGGGGTGATTCTGCTCGAGGAAGTGGTGCGCCTAGTGGACAATGGCGCCAGCCTGTTGCGGGCCGTCACCGACGGAGCGGTCTCCCGCCTGCGGCCCATTCTCATGACTGCGCTGATGGCCGGACTCGGCCTGTTGCCGGCTGCGCTCTCCCATGCCATTGGATCCGAAACGCAGCGCCCCTTCGCCGTGGTGATTGTGGGAGGAGTGATCAGTGCCACCCTGTTCACGCTCACCCTGCTTCCCCTGCTGGCATGGTGGGGGCTACGGATGCGGAGCGGCGCGGAGTAACGACAGGGATACCCAGGTTCAGCCACGCCGCGTCACCAAGCCGGATGAATGAACCGAGAGACGGGAGGTAGGGTAAACAATAATCGTCAGGAATTGGCTGACGGATATGACGTGAAAACGCCCTGCAATCACTGCAGGGCGTTTTCACTGAAAGAAGGTGACGGTCAGAAAAACGAGCCGATCAGGACCGAAAAGATGCTGATCCATGCCCAGATGATCAGTCCGACCACCACCACCATGGGGAATCCCTGAAATGTCAGAAGCTGCTTCATTATGCGTACTCCGTTAAAGTTAAGTGATTTTAGTTTATTCGTCTTTACTGCTCAAGCGGCGCATCGGCAGCAGGGGATCGTCGTCGTCCATCAGAATGCGCTCGGCCGGACCCTCCAGGTCGTCGAATTGGCCGCTTTTGATCGACCACAGCACACCCGCGACAATCAACAGCACGAATACCCCGGATAACAGAAACAGGAACCCCAGGATGCCGCTCATGGCGCCACCAGTTCCTGCGTGTGCTGATAGCGTAACGCGCGATCGTGCGAGAGGCGAAGCTCCGCTAGCCACCGCCCATTTGCCGGCAAACGCAAAACCCCGCCGTAGACGCCCGCGTCAAGCTCGGCCAGCGGCAACGTCAGCGCGGCCTTGACCGCACCCGGGCGCAGCACCTGCAGTTCCGCCTCGACCTGGTCGACGGGCAAACCGGTGTTGTTCATCACGCGCACTCTGACAGTCCGCTCCAGTTCTGTGCCGTCCAGGCCGCTGATCTCAATATCCCATCCCAGTTGGGCCTCACGGTGCGCCTTCGAAAGCTCCGAAGAAATCGCAATCGCTGCCTCCTGGTTGTGCGGCACCACGCCCGAG